>JBEKLA010000001.1:0-55831 GCA_050010455.1 Binataceae bacterium (SeqCode)
GCCGTTTTCGTCATAGAGATGGGTCTGTCCGTGCGAGTCGGCAAAGGCGAAGGCGTAAGACGTCTTGTTCCGGGTTTCCAGCTCTGCCGCCTTGATATCACCGACTATCCGATGGGTGCCGTCGTTACTGACGTACTCCTGGTATACGACTTTCAACGTGGCCGCGCCTTGCCCATCACCGCGCGAACCAAAAGCTTCGACCAGCCGGTCGACAATCGGTTTGGGGATATGATGGCGGGCCGCGTCGGATTCAAGGCTGGCTTTGAGCGCGAAAACGGCTGAGTCGGTTTCGACTTTGTATCTAATCGGCTGCTCGCTTGCGATTATTACGCCGCTGCCGAGCGCTTTCTCGACGATCTCCGCACGATCGTCCAGCTCGTAGCGCAGACCGCGAAGCTGGCCGCTCTGCGGGTCGCGATCGAGCGACGCCAAGTGGCCCCGACTCAGCTTCCTGCTGTGTGCAGCGGAACGGAAGGCAGATGCCCATCGCTCGGCCTCGAAGACGTTCAGACCGGCGTGGACGAGATAATCCGCGACTGGTACCGCGCGCCGCAACCTGGTCGACTGTTCCACAGGATCGGGCGCCGACGCCACACTTTCTTCCGTCGTTTCGCCAAGCGATTCGTCCGGCAGTCCAGGCTCAGGGAGCGCCGCCATTGCGTCGGATGACGCTATCGAAACGGTATCGAGTGGCTCGAAACGTTCGCGCGTGCTGGCAGTAAAGAGATACAGGGAAGCGATCGTCGTCATCGAGGCGACAACAACGGCCACCACGACCCTTCCGAACCGGCCACCCGCGATGACGCCCATAACGCGCGACGCTATTAAATAAAGGGCCATGAATCAATACTTCCTAGGCAGTTTTTCAAACAGTGTCGCGATTTGATGGTTCTCTCTGATACAATCGGCCGCAGCTTTTTTCGCGCCATTTCATGCCGCAATTGAGCGGCTTGGGTAACTTAATATCGTCAGTGAGCACTTTAGCGCTGGATCTCGGCAAACGTCGTATCGGCGTGGCCGTCACAGATATGTCCGACTTGGCGGCGCATCCGCTGGCTACTATCGAACGCGGCAAGTCCAAATCCGACCTTGACGCGATCCTTGCCCTGATTGAGGGGCGTCATGTCGAACGTGTAATAGTCGGATTGCCTCTCAACATGGACGGGACCGAGGGGCAGCCGGCCCGAGCCGCACGAGCGTTCGCCGAGGCTTTGAGCATCAGTCTGGGCCTGCCGGTCGAACTCCATGACGAACGTCTAAGCAGTTTCGAGGCCAGAGAGCGGCTCAAGCAGGGCCAGCTAAGACGCTCGAAGCGTAAGCGAACCGTCGATCAAATCGCGGCCGTTGTAATTCTCGAAAGCTGGCTCGCGCGAGCCCGTCAAATATAGATGGGCCAGCAAGGCAGCCGGAACGCCGTCGTGGATGAAAAGCTCGGCAAGGCCAGTTATTCTAAACGTAGTTTGTTTGCCTTAACGGCCGTTCTTACGATCGAAGTCAAGCGAGCAAGAGCGTTTGCGGCGCTCCTCTGATGCTGAAACGGGCACTGAAATCCATCCTGATGGGCACGGCGGTTGTCGTATCGCTGATGGCGGCAGCCGGCTTCTATTTTCTCTGGATAGCGCCCACGCCCGCGTTTAATCCGCCCAGGATCGTCTCGATAAAAAGAGGCGACACCGTCCGCGCGATCACTCAGCGGTTGCAAGATGCCGGCGTCATCCGCAGCGCTTGGGTCGCACGTATCTACGCCCGATTGAGCGGTCAAGCGGGCCGGCTGCAACCGGGAGATTACGCTTTCAAAGGCGATGAGCGGGTGCCCGATGTTATCCGCCATCTGGCGAACGGCGATTTCCTGGTGGTTGCGGTAACCATTCCCGAAGGCCTGACCGTCTATCAGATCGCGAATCGAATCGAGCAGGCCGGACTCGGCTGCGCGATCGATTTCGAGCGGGCCGCGCGCGACGGTCCCTTGGTCACGGCACTCGGCCTCACGCCATTAGGTGCGGAGGGATACCTTTTCCCGGCCACTTATCGTTTTCCGCCGTCCGCTAGCGTCGGTACTATCCTGGCTACGATGCTCGAACGATTCTTCGTAATCCTGACGCCGAGGATCGAGGAACGGTTGTTTATGCTTGGGATGACCGAGCGCGAGATGCTGACCATGGCGTCGATCGTCGAGAAGGAAGCCAAGCTGCCGAATGAACGACCCTTGATCGCGGGCGTGCTATATAACCGGCTGAGACTCAACATGCCGCTGCAATCCGATCCGACGGCGCAATACGACTACGAGGGCAGTATCGATTCGGCGCTGCAGGCGGTTCATACGCCGTCGGCCTACAATACGTACGATTTCGTGGGACTTCCCCCGGGCCCGATTGCGAATCCTGGCTTGGCCTCGATCATGGCCACGCTCTATCCATCGCGGACCGATTACCTGTATTTTGTCGCCCGCGATGACGGCAGCCATATTTTCTCGCGCTCATTGGAGCAGCATAATCGGGCGGTGGCCACGTTGAGGAAGCGGGGAGCGGGACCGGCTCGCGGTACCACGACCGCGCTGGCGCGACCCGTCCAACAGGATAGCGACGCAAGTGAGCACCCCGATCGATCCAATTGAGGTAATTGGCAGAGCCCGGCGCCGTATCGCCGAACTCGCGGCTTTGCGCGTGGCGATCTATCTCGCGCCGCCAGTCCTGATTGTGCTCGCTCTCGGCGTCGGCTTCGAAAGCGTCGGCTCGGCCACGTGGGAGCGATGGGGTTACATGCTGGCGCCCGCGCTCGGCCACGGGATGCACCTGGGTCTGTTTGCCGCTGCCGCTATCGGACTTGCGGCCGGTACGCTGGCGGCGTGGATCGCCTATCGCCGCGCGAGCGGCTTCGTCGAAGCGGCGGAGCGAATCGACCAGCGCATCGATGCGAAGCAGGAAATCCTCACTCTGGCCACGCTCAGCGGCGATAGCCTGTCGGCTGGCGCGTCACGCAGTTCGTTATTTCCGATCCTGCTGCGCCGTTCAATGGAACACCTGTCTGAATTCGACCCGGCGCGCGAGTTTCGTCCCGAGATAGGAGCGCCGCTTGCACGATCGTCTGCCGTAACGCTCGGATTAGTGGTCGCGCTCGGGCTCTCGATGCTGGCGCTGGTGCGGCCTCCTGGCCCGCTCGACGTGCAAGCACGAAAGCTGGTTGCGCTAGCGAACGAGATCACACATAACGATTCCAGCTCAGGCGCCGAGGAGCTTGCCAAGCAGCTGCGCGCGCTCGCGTCCGATCTCGAAAGCCCCGCGATCCCGCCGGAAAAGAAACTCGAACAACTGGCCGAGATGATGCGCAAGCTCGAAGAGACCAAGACGCCCGCCGACTTCAACAAGAAGACTCAACCGCCGCAGTCAACATCGAATCAGTCGAGCAAAGAGCAAGGCAAGGGCAAGGGCGAATCGGGCAAGGGCGAAGGCAGCGGCAAGGGCGAGGGCAAGGGCAAAGGCGAGGGAGCCGGTGAAGGAACCGGCAAGGGAGACGCCGCAGGCGGCAAAGACAAGGGCGGCGAAGCCAAGATGATGGAGGTTCGCAACGAACTCTCCAAGAGTAAGATTGAGCTCGAGAGCAAGACTAAGACCCCTGATAAGACCAAGGCCGGCAACGATCAGGGCAAGAAGAACGAAGAGTCGTTGAAGCCGGGCAACAACCCGAATCAGCCGGGCACATCCCCGCAAGAAGGCGCAAACGGCCAGGCCAAGCAGCCCAAGCCGGACCAGTCGGGTAAATCCGAGCAGGCGAAGGCTAATCAGCCGTCGAAGGAACAGCCGAAAAAAGATATGGGTCAGCCGGGCGGCGATACTCATCTCGGTCAGTTCCCCGAACCCGCGCGCTTCGAGAAATTTTACAAGCCCGGCGAACACGGACAGCAGCTCGAAATCAAGGATGCACGCTACGTGCTGTTCCGGATTCCGCCCGCGGTGAGCACTTCGGGCGCCGGCAAGACCGTGCTCGACAAAGAGCGCCCGACGGCGAGGACCCCCTATTCCAATCTGCCTCTCAAGGAGGAGCGGTCGAGCGCGACTCCTGACGAACAGCAGTTGGTGCCGCCGCGGTATCGCGACTTATTACGCTAAGCTTATTACGTTAAGAAGGAGACAGGATGGGAGCCGCTCCGCAGGTAACGACGCCCGCCCAGCGCGTCAATGAATTTCGCCAGACCTTCAGCCAGGCCGAAGCCGAGGTCGGCCGCGTTATCGTCGGCCATCAGCCGGTGATCCGCAAGATGCTGACCGCCCTGTTCTGTGGCGGGCACGTGCTGATTGAGGGCGTCCCTGGCTTGGGCAAGACCCTGATGGTCAAGGCCGCCAGCGAGGCGCTCGGCCTTAGCTTCAAACGAATCCAGTTTACGCCCGACCTGATGCCGTCGGATATCATCGGCACCCAGATCCTGACCGAAGCCGACGGGCGTCGCGAGTTCCAGTTCAAGAAAGGTCCGATCTTCGCCCATATGGTGCTGGGCGACGAGATCAATCGCGCGACCCCAAAGACCCAGTCGGCGGTGCTCGAAGCGATGGAAGAGCATCAGGTAACCGTCTTCGGCGTCACCTATCCGCTCGCTCCGCCGTTCTTCGTGCTCGCGACGCAAAACCCAATCGAGCTCGAAGGCACCTATCCTCTGCCCGAAGCGCAGATGGATCGGTTTCTGTTCAAGGTTGTGATTACCGCGCCCAAGCCCGAGGAGCTGCGCGAAATCCTTCAGCGCACGACGACTGCGAGTTCCTACCAGATCAAGCCGATCATAGATCCGCAGGCGGCGCCCGCGGTTATCGAACGGCTGAAGACGCTGGTGCGCGAAGTGATGGTGGCCGAACCAATCGAGCGCTATATAATATCGATTATTTCCGCCTGTACGCCGAGCGGTGTCGGAGTGCTTCCCGAAATAACCCAGTACGTCCGTTTTGGGCCAAGCCCGCGCGGCGCGCAGGCGCTGATGCTGTGTGCCAAGGTGAATGCGCTGCTCGACGGACGGGTGAGCGTCAGCTACGACGATGTCGACGACGCGATCATTCCCGCGCTGCGCCATCGCTTGCTGCGCAACTTTCAGGCCGAGGCTGAAAACGCCACCACCGAATCGCTCCTCGAACAGGTGATCAAGCGGCTTAAGCGGCCTCGCTAAAATGCTGGGATTGCCCGCAGAGTTTACGCCCGACTTCCTGGCCCGCCTCGAACAGCTTCGCGTCAAGACCCGGCGTGAGTATGCGGGGATGGGCAAGGGCTCTCATCTTTCGCCCAGGCGCGGCTCGTCGCTCGAATTCGCCGACTTCCGCCACTACGCGATGGGCGACGATTTCCGCTATATCGACTGGGGCCTGTACGGCCGCACCGACAAGCTTTACATCAAGCTGTTCAAGGAAGAGGAAGACCTGCTGACATACATCTTCCTCGACGCCAGCGCCTCGATGGCCTACCCCGCCGGCGACCGCAAATTCGAATCGGCGGTCGCGATCGCGCTGGCGCTGGCTTACGTCTCGCTGGCTTCGGGCGACCGCGTGATGATTCGCGTGCTCGCCGGCGCGGACAATCGCACTCCAAGCAGCCTGGTTTACGGCCGCTATCGAATCGTCGAGCTGGCCCGCCGCCTGGCCTCGGTAAAACCCGGCGGCCAACTCGATTTTGTCCCGTCGTTGGCGCGCGAGCTGGTCACGATCAAGCGCGCCGGCAAGGTGTTTATCATCTCGGACTACCTGATGATGCTGAATGCGGTCACCACCGGGCTTGGCCTGTTCGGCGCCGCGGCGATGGACGTCACCGCCGTCCAGGTGCTGGGCGGCCGCGAGCTGAGCGGCCAGGGAATCGACGGCAACGTCGAGTTGGTAGATGCCGAGAGCGGCGAGCGGGTGCGGGTCGCGATGGGGTCGCGCTCGCGCCAGCAGTATCACGAAACCCTGATGCGATTGTCGCGCGAGATCAAAAGCTTCTGCTTCAAGCGCGGCCTGCACTACACGCTCTACACTACCGACCGCGGCTTTCACGATTTCTTCCTGCGCGCCACGGCCGAACTCGGATTGGTTCATTAGTATCGCGATGGGATTGCTGTACCCGAGCGCGCTCGTATTCTTCGCCCTGGTCCCGGCGCTGCTGATAGCGTACCTGGTGCGCGAGCGTCCGACGCGCGTGACGGTATCGAGCGTGCTCGCCTTTCGCGCCCTGCGCGGGCTTAAGGGCGAACGTCCGTGGGGACGCCCGCGGCTCGATTGGCTGTTCATCGTCGAGGCCGTCATCCTCAGCCTGGCGGTGCTGGCGATGGCGCAGCCGTATGTCGTGCGCGGGCGCAAGCCGATCGCGGTGGTGCTCGACAATTCGGCCGCGATGCAGGCGCTAACCGCGTCGGGCCAAACGCGCTACGACGTCGCGCGCGCGCGGCTCGCGGCGATGCTGTCCTCCGCGCCCGCCGACGCGTCAATCACCGTCTATCTGACCGCCCCGCAGCCGCATCAGGTAGGCGACGCACCATTCGAAGGCGCCGCGGCCGCGCGCTCCGCGATCGGAGCGGCCGCGGTCACCGACGCGCCCGACCAGCGCGACGCCCTCGGCAGATTGCTCAGCGATCTGGCCTCGGGCCGCCGTTTCAGCGAAGTGATTTTCGCCAGCTGCCATCCGCTCAGCGGCGCGACGCCGCATAACGTCCGCGCCATTATTATCGACGAACCGATAGCGAATTACGCGATCGGTTCCTTCGGCCTGCGCCGCGAGGGTTTCGGCGCCGCAACGATGCGCGCGCGGCTCAAACTCGCAAACTTCAGTCCGAACACGCAGACCCTCAAGGTCGTCCTGACTGGCGACGGCAAGCCGCTGGCCCATGCCGAAAGCGTTGTCGAGGCGCGCGGAGTCGTGTCGCTCGAATTCCCGCAGCTCGCTCCAGCCTCGGTCTATCGCGCGGAGCTCCAGCCCAGCGACAGCTTCCCGCTCGATAACGTGGCCTTCGCGACCGCCGGTGCGATCAAGCCGATCGATGTGCTGTTCGTCAGCCCGGTGCGGGCCGACGCGGACAGTCTTGGCGCACTGCCCGGCGTCAAGGTGACGGTTCAGTCGCCCGAGAATTTTTCGCCCGCCAACGCCGTACAAGCCGACCTCACGATCTTCGAGTACGCGGTGCCCAAGGAGCTGCCCGCCGGCAACGCCTTGCTGGTGATGCCGCCCGGCGGCGATCTGGTGTTCAACTTTTCGGTGCGGCCGGCAGAATCGATTCAAATCGCGAGCTGGCAGCGGCCCGATCCGCTGACCGACGAAGTTAACTTCCGCCTGCTCGAATTGCGCCGCGGCGAATTCTTCGACCTCCATCCGTGGATGGAATCGATCGTCAGCGGCAATGGCGGCGGATTGATACTGGCCGGCACCCGGCAAGGCCATCGTTACGTGGCGACCGGCTTCAATCCGTTCCCGTACCTCGGCAAGCAGAATCTTCCGATGTCAGTGCTGACGCTGAATATGCTGAGCTATCTCGCGGGGCTCGGCGCTGACAGCGTCGGCTATCGCACCGGCGAACCGTGGCTCGTGCCCGCTGGAGTCGCGAAGATTATCCTGCCCTCGGGAAGCAGCGTCGCGGTCAAGCCGGGAACGCTCTTCACCGCCGGTACGCAGCAGGGAATTTACGAGTTGGTCGACGAGTCGGGAGAGCGGCGGCCGCGCGCCGCGATGCTTGGCGATCTCGCGGAATCCGACCTCGACCTCAGCCGGCCGGTCACGATTGAGGCGCCGGCTGAAGCCGTCGGACCGCCATCGTTCACCGCCAATATCCCGCTCGCCGGTTATCTGATTGCCGCGATGCTGGCTCTGGCCGCTGCGGAAGCGATGATCGCATACCGGCGCAGGCGACGCGCGCTCGAGGTGCATGCGTGAACTGGCATCTCAGGCTCGGCGCGATCACCCTGGTTCGACCCCATGCACTATATCTGCTGATCGGCGTCGGGCTGATTCTCGCCTGGTCGATGCTCTACGTCGATACGCCGCGCAAGATCTTCGCGCCGATCATCCGCGCGATAGTGCTGGCGCTTGCGGTGCTCGCTCTTGCCGCTCCCGTGCAGATCGCGAGCTATCAGGGCAAGGCGCGTCCGGTGCTGGTGGATCTGTCGGCCAGTATGACGGCGTCGATGCGCGAGTGGGCCGTCAAGCTGCTGCAAGACGGGCTGAAGCTCAGGCCGGACGACCCGGCGATCGCCTTCGCCACGACCCCCGAAGTAACGAACGTCGGCGGCGTCACCGCGATGGTCAGCCATCCCGACGGATGTAGTCAATGCGGGCCGGGTGCGACCGATCTCGAGGCGGCGCTGCGCAGGCTCGCCGCGCAAGGCGAGGGCGGAAGCGGCCCGGTCGTGCTGATAACCGACGGATGGGAAAATCGCGGCGACGCCCGCAACGCGGCCAGCGCGCTGCTCGCGGCCCATAGCCAGCTCTACGTCTTCACTCCGCCGGGCGCGGGCACCGTTGCGAACGTCGCGATGACCGAGCTCAGCCTGCCGCACGCGCTCTCCAGCGTCGAACCGTTCTCGCTTGGCGTCACGATGCTGAATATGAACGACGCGCCGGTCACGGGCACGATCAAGATTTTCGAAAACGATCGTCAGATCGACGATCGCCAGGTCACGCTTCCGATCGGGCGCGATCGAATCGATTTTCCGGTGCGCACCGCAAGCACCGGGCTGGTCTCTTATCGCGCCACCTTCGACGCCGCCGTCCCCGCGCAGGACGTTTATAAAGAAGACGATTCGCTCCAGGGATGGGTCGGTATCGGAGCGCGGCGCAAGCTCCTGATCCTGACCAACAACACTCGCGATGCGAGTTACCTGGAGACGGTCGTCAAGCGGATGGGCCTCGAACCCGAGGTCGCCGACTTGAGCGCGCATCCGTTCAACCGTCCGCTCACCGGCTACGACGCGGTGATTCTCGACAACGTGCCGCGCTCGCGCCTGTCCGCGGAGTTGCAAAGCGGCCTGGTCAACTATGTGCAGCGCGGCGGATCGCTGGCGATGGTCGGCGGCGACGACAGCTTCGGTCTGGGCGGCTATCACGGCAGCGCGATCGAGACGGCGATGCCGGTGATAATGAAACCGCCCGAGCATAAGAAGCAGCAGCGCGCGCTGGTGTTGATCATCGACAAATCGGGCTCGATGGGCCGCGACAACAAGCTGACCTACGCCAAGGCCGCCGCGCGCCAGGCGACGCAGACGCTCGGCGACGACGACCTGCTGAGCGTGATCGGCTTCGACGCGCAGCCGTTCGTGGTGGTGCCGCTGCAGCCGGTGCGCGAGAGCCGCCCGTATCTGAACGAGATGATCGATCGCCTCAAGGCGCGCGGCACCACCTATCTGCTGCCTGCGCTCAAGGAAGCAGAGCGCGATCTGGCCAACAGCAACGCGGCGATCAAGCATCTGGTGATCCTGACCGACGGCGAGACCGGCGGCACGGCGTCGATGTACTACGACCTCGTCTCGACGATGCATCGCCAGGGCGGCGTGACCATCTCGACGATCGCGATCGGCCGCGACCCCAACGTCCAGTTGCTCAACGCGATCAGCACATACGGCGGCGGCGCCTTTTATCACACCTATAGCGCCAGCACGCTGCCCGAGCTGTTCCTGCAGGATGTCCGCCAGCACACCGGCGAGATGACCCTGGTGGAGAAGGACTTCCAGCCGCGCGGCGTGATTCCGAACCCGGTGCTGAAGGACCTCGCCGGGCGTAAGCTGCCAAGTATCAAGGGTTACGTCAGCACCGAACTGAAGCCGCACGCCAACCTCGATCTCTACGTCGCGCGCGACGGCCGCCAGGAGCCGCTGATCGCGACCTGGCGCTACGGCGCGGGCAAGGCGATGGCGGTCACGACCGACGCCAGCGGCCGCTGGTCATCGGAGTGGATTCGCCAGAACATCTTCGGCCAGGTGTGGGATCGGCTGCTCGGGTGGCTGACGCCTGAAGTCCCTACCGCGCCCAAAGTTGACGTGGCGCTCGGATACAGCGACGGCAGGCTCAAGCTTCGGCTGACCGACTACGACGAAACCGCGCCCGCGACGCACATGGTCAGCGCGACCGTCACGCGGCCGGACGGCTCGACCGCGGAGCTGGTGCTTTCCGAGGAAACGCTGGGCGAGATGACCGCGAGCTTCGACGCTCCGCGCCCCGGCGTCTACTATATCCAGTTGAAGTCGAGCCCCGGCGGCAAGGGCGGCGCGTTCCCGCCGCTGGCCTATACCGTGAGTCCGGCGGTGATGGCGGAGCTGCCGCGTCCGGCGCCGAATTACGCTTTGCTCGAGCATCTCGCCTCGGCGACCGGCGGCAGGCTTAATCCCGCGCCAGGCGAGGTCGAGTTGGCGCGCCCGACGCTCGAACAACGGGCTTCGCTCAGTTCGTATTTGCTGCTGGCCGCGATGATTCTGTTAATCGGCGAGGCGATGGTGCGCAGGCTGACGGCTTAGCGGCACGACGCAGACGCGAGGGACGATCATGGATGATGATCCGGTTGAGGTTAAGCATCACGTTCAGCATCGACACCCCGAAGGCATCCGCTTCTGCGCGTTGTGCGGCGGCGAGATGCGGTCGCGCGTGGTCGTGCCCGACGGGCGCCGCCACAAAGTCTGCTCGGCGTGCGGCTTCGTCGAGTTCCTCGGCCCGAAGCTGGTGGCGGGATGCCTGGTAGTCCAGGAAGAGAAGCTTCTGCTGCTGCGGCGTGGAATCCATCCGGCGCACGGCAAATGGACCTTCCCCGGCGGTTTCGTCGATTTCGGTGAGACGCCGATCGAGGCCGCCGTGCGCGAGACCGAAGAAGAAGTCGGGATGCGCGTGCGGGCCGGCGGACTGCTGGGGCTGTACGCCGATCCGGCAAACCCGTTCGCCGCGGTCGCGGTGTACTTCGCCGAGCCGGGTGTCGAAGCGCCGGGGCTATCGGCCGAGGCTATCGAGGTGCGCTACTTCTCCGCCGACGAAATCCCGTGGGACGAAATCGCCTTCCGCACCACCCACGACGCACTCCGCGACTGGATCAAACTCCTCGGCGGCAAGTAGCGCCGCACCGGCGCCTGGTCCTATACCCTCGCCCGCTGTTTCCGCGGGAGAGGGCGCGCGGCACGCCGGTTGCCATCTTTTCGCAACCCGCGTGCCGCGCGGGTGAGGGTGACTTTCCGTTTCGGGTTTGGGTGGAAGCCGGGATTCCTTGCTCCGCCAAGCCTTCGCTCGGAATGACCGAGAACAACGCACAAGACGCGTTCAGAGCCGATCTTTCGTGCTGAGCGGGCGGACCACCTGGCGCTCGAATTCTTCGGCCATCGTCGCGATTGTGTCGGCCTCGTCGGGAGCCTTGTCGTCGCGCAGCCGCACGATTCGAGCGAAGCGCAGCGCCATCCCGGTCTCGTATTGCGGGCTGCGCTGGATGTCGTTGTAAGCGACCTCAACCACCAGTTCCGGGCGCACGAAAACCGTGCCGGTCTGCTCGCCGGTCTTGAGCGCGAGCAAGCGCTCGGTCATGTCGGCGAACTGCTCATCGGTCGGGCCCTTGAAGGTCTTGCCGACTTCAGCGTACTCACCGCTCTGTTCTCCGCGCGCGGCGAGATGGTAGTTCGACAGCCATCCGTGGCGCCGCCCGTAGCCCCAATCCGCCGCGACGATCACCAGATCGAGCGTGCGCGTGTGCTTGATCTTGAGCCATCCGCGGCCGCGAACCCCGGGCGTGTACCGGCTCTCCATCGCCTTGGCCATCACGCCCTCGTACCCGGCGGCGACGGCGTCGTGAAAAAACTTCTCGCCTTCATTCACGCTGGCGGGAATCATGCGGCCGATCAGATCGAGTCCGGCGCGATCGGCGAGCGCTGTGAGCGCGTCGAAACGCTCGTGGTAAGGACGATCGATCAGCAGCGTCCCATTTTCCGCGAGAAGATCGAAGACGAACAGCCGGATTGGCTGCTCGGCGCGCAGCCGATCGATTTCGCGAACGCGCCGAAACCGCCGCATCAGTTCCTGAAACGCCGCCGGACGGCCGGAACTATCGACCGCGATCACCTCGCCGTCGAGAATCGCGTCGCGATCGAGCCGGCTGCCAATAGTTTCGACGATTTCGGGCAGGCTCGGCGTGATCTCATTGAGGCGGCGCGAGAAGATCTTGACCTCGCCGCCGCGGCGATGAATCTGCACGCGCGCGCCGTCGACCTTATGCTCGAGCGCGAGTCCGCCGCCGCCCATGATCGCGAACGCCTCGGCAACGTCCTGCGCCGTCTGCGCCAGCATCGGCTTGAGCGGCTTGATCCGCGCAGGCGCGGTGGCGCCGGTTGGCGCGCCGCCGCGCAACTCGCGCACCACGCGGCCGACGTCGCCTTCGAGCATCAGCGCGCGGCGAACCTGCTCGATCGGGCAAGCCGCCATCTTCGCGATCGCCTCGGCCATCACTCCTTCGTTCATCCCGTGGCGCATCTCACGGATCAAAATCTTGGCGATATACTTCGCTTCGAGCGCGCTGGCGCGAGCGAGCAGGTCGCGTAGCGCGTCGAGCTTGCGCCGGCGCGAATTGCGGCCTTCGATCGCCGCGATCTCGGCAAAGCGACGATTCACCTCGCCGATTGTGAGCGTCGGCTCGGGATCGTCGGGGCGCGACCTCAGCAGCATCTGGATGGCCTCGCCGAAATCCACCGCGGAGGCGAAAATTTCCTCACCGCGCTCCGCCGCATCCTCGGGCGAACCGATAATCTCAGCGGCGATTCGCCACAGCGCGCGGCCACTGACGTTGAGCCTGGTTTCGTCGCCTTGAGGCAGGGCGCGCCCGACCATGAAACGCGCGGCGATCTCGGCTTCGTCCGCGTCGAGGCGGGCGAGGAACTCGCCAACCAGTTGCGCCATCTGCAACCGGCTCTGCGTTTGCGCGAGCGCCTGGCAGACCGTGGCGAGATCGTAGAAGGAGGCCACAGCCAAGATTAAGGCTCGCCCCGATAGCGGGCGCAATAGCGCGGGCGCGGGTCGGCGGAGGTTAGTCGGCGTCCGTCATCTCTTGAGGGCGGCGTCGCCGACCGCTTCGACTGGCTGCATCGTCGGCAGCGTTGGAGCCGTTTCGGGCGGCGCGAGCGCGCGGACTTTGGTCTCGCCTGCCAGCTCGACCTTGCGGCAGCGCATGATCAGCTCGCTGCGGCAGATGTAGGCGGTCTCTTCGTGAGTGAATCCGTGACGCGCCAGGATCTCCAGCAAGCGCTCACGCGTGTAGTGCGTGATGTGCTCGTCGCGATAGCCGTACGGCATCACGAACCCGTAGATGGGCTCGATAGTGCGCCATCCGATAGTGTCGTAGTCGGGCGTGCCGATTATCAGCATCCCGCCGGGGCGCAACACGCGCCGCATCTCGGTGAACAGCACATCATCGAAGGGGATGTGCTCGATAACCTGCGACGAAATCACGCAATCGAACGAGTTATCCTTGAACGGCAGCGCGAAGGCCGAACCGTGCGCCACCGGGACTCCGCGATTATGCAGGAAGCGCACCTTGGAGAAGTTGAACTCGAGCGCAACCGCGTCGTTGAGGCTTTGAATGATGACGCTCGAACCGCATCCGATATCGAGGGTGAGGCCGGCGGCGCGTGCCCACGATCCGATAACGTGATGGCGGCGGCGCTGCCAGTAGCGCTGGACCGGAATGATGCTGTAGAAAGCGCGCTCGTCGTAATCGGCCGACTCGAGCGAGTTGCGCAGCCACCACAGCTTCATCGCCGAGCGCGCGAGATCGAGGCCGAAACGAATCAGGCGCGCGTGAGAGCTTCCTTCCTCGCGCGGGAAGTAGGTGAACGGCACTTCGATCACGCTAAAGCCGCGCGCGAAAGCTTTGACCAGGATTTCTTCGAGCACCTCGAAGTTGCGCCCCTCGAATTCGATGCCCTGGACCGCCTCGCGGCGGTAGAGCCGAAATCCGCTCGACAGGTCGCGCACCGGCATCGAGAGCACGCGGCGCAGTACCGCGTTGAGCAGGCGGCTCATTGCGCGCCGCGCCCAGGCGGCGTACGCGGCGCCGCCGCGGACGTAGCGCGACGCGATGACGACGTCGGCCTGATGCCGCGCCCGCCACATCTTAGCGACGAACGCGGGCTCGTGAGACATGTCAGCGTCGAGCGTCAGGATGTAATCGCCCTTGGCTTCGTCGAATCCGGTGGCAAGCGCGCCCGCGTAGCCGCGCCGGCGCTCGTCCACCACGCGCGCGCCCAGCGAAGCGGCTATCTCGCGGGTGCCATCGCGCGAACCGCCATCGACGGTGATCACTTCGTAGCGTAGATGGAGGTGCTCGAACAGCGCGCTCAATCGCGGCAGCAGAGCGCGCAGGTTTTCGCCCTCGTTGAGAACCGGTAGAACTACGGAAACATCCATCGACCTGACCCAATCCTTTATGCAAAAACGCGGGCTGTGGGAATATGGCCGCTATCTTCGCCTTCACGGCTTGCCCGCGCCTGACACACTATCTAATCTTTGAGGCACCGAGCGATTCTTCGATGATCAACCTCAAACTGAGCGGTCCAACCGTCGTCCGACGGATAGCGTCAGCGCTTACGCTGTTTTGTTTTCTTTCGATTGCGGTTTGCGCGCTATGCGCCAAGCGGCACGCCGCACCAAAGCCGCCCCCGTCGGCGGAAGTTCTGTCGCAGATTCACGTCCTGGACAATCGGCCGGCGCCGTTCGCGCTCGATGCGCGCTCGGCGATCCTGGTCGCGGCGCACACCGGCACCGTGCTTTACGCCTACAACGAACACATGCGGATTCAGCCGGCGAGCCTGGCCAAGATCATGACGTTTTACCTGACGCTCGAAGCGCTGCGCCAAGGCAAGATCCAGCCCGACACGCCGATCCTTGTTAGCGAAGCGGCCTGGCGGCTATCGATCGACAAGACCGTCTCGAAGATGTTCCTGGAGGTCGGCCAGAAGGTGGCGGTGCACGATCTGCTGCTGGGCCTGATGGTGTCGTCGGGCAACGACGCCGCTTTGACGCTGGCCGAATATCTCGGCGGCAGCACCGAAGGTTTCGTCGCGCAAATGAACGACGAGTGCCAGAAGCTCGGACTGAACGAAACCCATTTCAGCAGCCCCGACGGCCTGCCCGAGCCCGACCAGTACACCACCGCCGCCGATATGGCGAAGCTGGCGCAGATTGTGATCGATCGCTTTCCCGAGGCGTTGACCTACACCGCTACCAAAGAGTTCACTTTCCATAACATCACGCAGCGCAACTGGAACACACTGCTGTTCTATGACTCGCGTGTGAACGGCCTCAAGACCGGCCACGTCGAGGAAGCGGGCTTCCATCTGGTGGCGACCGCGCACTCGTCCGGAATCGATTTGATCTCGGCGCTGATGGGAGCGCCAAACGCCGAGAAGCGCCGTACCGAAACCGAAAAACTGCTCGACTGGGGCTTCCGCAGCTTCGTGACGGTGACTCCGCAATGGCACGACGCGGTCCCGCACGAGCTGAGGGTCTACGAAGGAAGCGCGCGCACCGTAACGATCGCGCCCGCCCATCCGCCGGAAATCACCGTCGCCAAAGGCGAGGAGCGCCTGATCAAACTGAACGGCAGCATCAATACGGCCTATCTGATAGCTCCGGCCGCCAAGGGGACGGCGGTGGGCGCGCTCACGATGTCGAAGGGCGACAAGGCGGTATCAACGGTCCCGATCGAAACCCAGGCCGAGGTCGAACGGGGCGGATGGTTTCACGTGATGGCTGATCGGATCAGGCTGCTCTTCGGCGGGCTCGGCCATATTCTCACGGCTCCGTTGCGATGGCTCGCGTCGCTCGTGCACTGGCCGCGGCGAAGCTGAGAATCCGGGGCGCCAAAGTTTTCCGATTAGACCGCGAACGGCTCTCTGGGCGAGACATTAGGCGCGATCCGGGCTCCGGCTCGCAATACGCTACGGCTCGGAATGCATGCGCCCGCACCGACGATCACGTCCGGCTCGAATGTGATGTCGTCAGACAGGCGGACCTCAGCCGCGACGACCGAGTGCCGGATCGAACATCGTGCCCCGATCCTGACGCCGGGATAGATCATCGAGTCGCTGACTCGGCTGCCTGCGCCAACCACCACGTCGCTGCTTAGCACGACATCCGGGCCGAGGATCGCTTGAGGCTCTACGCGGGACGACGGGCCGACAAAGAAGGGCGGAATGAGCCGCACCCCAGGCGCAACCGTGGCGGTTGGATGAATGAACCCCCTGCGATGGGTCTCACGCAAAAACCAGCGCTGACATTCGAGGTAATTCTCCAGCGAGTCGAGCGCGCCCCATCGCGCCAACAGTTCGGCGGCAAACACCGGCTCGCCATCGCTTATCAGACGAGGCAGCAAATCGGTCGCGATCGCATACGCGCCCTGCCTCGGGATGCGTTTCAGGACCTGGGGCTCCATCATGTACGGCCCGGACCCGATCAATCGGGCCACACCCGATGGATTTTTTATCGGCCATACCTGACCGGTTTCGGCAAAACCCGCCGGCGAAGACGAACCTCGCACCGGGGGCCGCAGCGACGCGGCCGTGGCTACAGCTGTATTTCGAAAGTGAACCTCAACCAGAGGCTGCACTTCGAGGGCGAAGACCGAGCTGATGCTTCCCACCAGGAACGTGCCGTGAATCAGGCACTCGATCTGCCTGAGCGCCCCCGCGTCGCCAGCGCATCCCGATTCGGGCAGCACCTGGATCCAGGCTCGATAGCGGCGATTGCACACCAATTGGTCAATTTCGCGGGCGTTACCGCGGTCAAGCACAACGATTTCGTGGATTCCCGCTGCCTCAAGGCGCTTGATCAAGAGATCAAACGCGAAGTCCAACTCTACCAGGAGGAGCGGCTCGGGTACCGTATCGGTCAGGGGACGGAGCCGGCTTTTTGCGCTGTCTGACAAAAGCACGGCTTGCATTGGCTTTACAGATCAGCGCCTTATTGAAAAAATTATTCGTTCAGTCAAAGGCTCTGATTATCGCTATATAGTTTAGGAGCTAAGACTTTTTGTCGAGCAATTAGTTGCGCTCGCGAAAAAATCGGCAAGCCAACGAGATCGATTCGAGGCGCTACCGGCTCCATGTCGGAGGGTTGGGGAGGGCCGCAACACGCCTGGCAATAGCTACCGTGTAATAGCTACAATCTTTCGACGGCTATCGCGAGTTGTCTATTTCTCGATGCGTAATCGCCACAGCCCTTCCGCGGCGCAATGATCGATCACCGCACAGCCTTCGGCTTCTGCAGCGCGAGGAATATCACGCGCACCGCGCGGATCGTCGATCAAAAGCTCAATCGTGTCTCCCGACGCCATCTGTTCGAGAACGACCTTGGCTCGGGCCCAACTGATGGGGCATTTGACGCCCCTTAGATCGAGCGTCGACGTGTGAACTCCGGCCTTCACGATCGGTTAGTTCGGGGCGTTCCGCTCGATCGCGCGGGCGATTAACTTGCGCATCACGTCCGGGCTTTGCGCGCCCACCAGCGGCAACTGGCCGATAAAGAACGTGGGCACGCCGGTCACGTCACGATTGTGCGCCATCATCGTGGTGTTCTTAAGCTTGAGTCCGTATCTGCCTGAACTCAGCGCGTGCTCCATGGCGGCGCGATCGATCCCCACCTCGGCGGCAAGCGCGCCGATTACGTTGGGATCGCCAATGTTCGCGTCTTCTTGAAAGTAGGATCTAAAGACGCGCTCCTCGAAGGCCTCGCCGAAGCCGGCTTCAGCCGCGAACTCGGCCGCCTCCAGCGCCAGGCGCGAGTTCACCAGGATCGAGGGTTGTTTCATTGGCAACTGGATCTCTTCGGCCAGCACATGGATATTATGCCAGACTACACGCCGTCGTTCGGCGCCCATCGATTGGTAAAAGCGCTCCGGCTCCATCCCCTCCGCCGGCCATTCAGGATGAATCTGGAAGCCGCGCCATTCGAACTCGAGGTCGAACTCCGGCTTGAGCTTACGGAGCACCTCGAAACCGATATAACAGAAGGGGCAAACAAAATCCGAAAACATCTGAATCTTTAGCGGCATCGCGGTGTCCTCCCTCCTACTGAACTATAGGGTTACGACAGTATCCGGTCAAAACAGCGATTGCGTGACCGTCTCGGGCTCGGCCGGGAAAATGCTATGGTCTGAGCAGAGCTATGGCCGCGCCGCCGTTAACCGCGCCTTTGCCGAGATCGGTTGTGAGAGATTCGAAGAGGCACAAATGATAGGTAATTTTAAAGTCCTGCTCGCCCCCGTCGACTTTTCCGATTACTCGATCCGGGCCGCTACTCACGCCTATGAGCTTTCCAAGGCGGTCGGAGGCCAACTCCATATGCTGCATGTGGTGGTGCCCCATCATAGCTTGCTTCCCTTGATACCACTGGTGGCGGACGCCGAGCGCGCTCGCGAACTCGCGCGTGAGGCGAGCATGGTAGAGCAGGCGGAGGCGGAACTCGCGCGGCTCAAGGCAGAGTGGATGGAGAATTCGCCGACGGTAACGACGCTCGCGCTGGTGGGATCGCCGGCAGCCAGGATTCGCGACTACGCGGCCGAGCAAAATGTCGACCTGATTGTGATTTCAACTCACGGCCGGACCGGGGTCGAACATATGCTGATCGGAAGCGTCGCCGAGAAGCTGGTACGGACTGCTCACTGTTCCGTCACGGTACTGCGCCCGCCGCGCCGATAGGCTCCGGGGGGCGCGATCGCCCCTGGCATAGCGGACTCCATGCTGTCGCATCGAGCCGATGGCAGCCGCTGCGCAGGTATGCTATCCACGTCGCATGCGGGAATTGGAGGGCAAGCGGGCCCTGATAACTGGAGGCACCCGTGGCTTGGGCAAGGCGACTGCCTTGGGTTTCGCGCGCGCCGGCGCCAAGGTCGCCCTGAACTATCGCCGCGACGAGGATAGCGCGGCCGCGACGCTGGCCGAGGTCCGTGCGCTGTCGCCTGAATCGATCCTGGTCAAAGCCGACCTCGAGCACGAAGCGCAGGTCCGCGCGATGGTTGCGCGGACCGCGGAGGAGTTCGGCGGGGTAGACATCTTCGTCGCCAACGCGGCAGCGACCGCTTTCAAACCGCTGCTTGAGACCAAGCCGCACAATCTCTCGCGAACCTTCAACGTAAGCCTCGCTTCGTTCGTCGCGGCCAGCCAGGAGCTAAGCCGCGTGATGGGCGACGGCGGGCGAATCGCGGTGGTTTCGGGATTCGATTCGGTTCGTTACATGGCGGGCCACGGAGCGCTGGGTGCGGCCAAGGCGGCGCTCGAAAGTATCGTGCGCTACCTGGCGTTCGAACTCGGTCCGCGCGGGATCACGGTCAACGGCGTCAACACCGGTTTGTTCGATACCGAATCGTCGCGGCTCTACTTTGGCGAGAATTTCCAACGCGCCACCAAGTCGGCGATCGAGCGCTCGGCGCTGCAGCGGATGCCGCGGATCGAGGAGATCTCCGCCGTGATTCAGTTCTTGTGTTCGCCGGCGGCAAGTTTCATAACCGGCCAGACGATTATGGTCGACGGGGGGCTGACTCTCTGCAATCCAATTGCTCTTTGAGATATTGTGAGCGAGCGTTTCCCCCGATTTGGGTCGCGAACCCTTTTGTATGGCATAGTGCGAAGGAAAGCTTGGCGGGCGGTTAGGCATCTGAAATTCACAGGTTCCGCACTGGCGCCTGGATTCGTTCAGTGATTCCAAGTAGGAAAGGCGGTCATGGATAGCAGCAATCGGGAGTTCGAGTCTTGCATCGGAAAGGGGACCAAGGTTAGCGGCAAAGTCGAATTCGGCGCGGCCGCGAGAATCGAGGGCGAGGTCGATGGCGAACTGACCGGAGGCGAGATCGTGATCGCTCAGGGCGCTACGGTCAAGGCTCGCGTGGTGGTCGACCGAATGGTCGTGGCGGGCAAGCTGAGCGGCGAAGTAGTCGCACGCCAACGGATCGAACTTATGGCCACGGCGCGCGTGCAAGGCAACCTCGATACTCCCAAGCTCGTGCTGCACGAGGGCGCCCAGTTCGACGGCGACTGCAAGATGCCGCGGGATCGGATCGCCGCCTGAAACGGCGCGCGCGACGATTCGCCGCTAATCCGCCGCGGCGGGCTCGAAATTCGCAAGCAAGGTTTGATCGCCGCGGCTGTCGACCCGGCGCACGATTCGTCCATCCTCGTCGATCTCGATTTGCTCGCGTTCTCCGATCGCCGGCTCGAACGACCACATCAAGCCGCGCGAATCGCGTTGCTGATACGTCTGCTTGACTGAGGCCGCAACCAGCGTGGCCGGATCGATTGCCGCGACTCGTCCGGTAAATCGCAGGCGCCCGGCGGCGCGAAGATGCGCGATTATGATCGCCTTGAAGATCAGCAAATCGCCGTCGACCTCGCGGAAACGTCCGAGTTTGGTTTCAATCGCATTGCGTCCAGCCATCGCGCTTACGCTTCCGCGCAGCATATCGCCCGCGGCCTCATAGGTGGCGCTGCGCGAGAACAAACCGCGCGTGTAGCGGGTTCGGAGGCGGATGATTTGGGTGCCGCCGTCGAGGTCGGCTTCCACCTGATGGCTGTTGCCGCCTTCGGTCTGAACACGCTCGCCCGATAGCCGCTCGGCCGTGAGCAGATCGATCTCAACCGCCGTCACGCGATTCTGAACTCGGGACTCGTAACGGTAGCGGCCCGCCGGCGGATTCATGCGGCGTGCGCCGCCTCGCCGACGATATCCCGCATCCTGAGCGCAAATCCGGGGGCGGCGGTCTGATGCTTGAAGTAAACGTAGACTTCGGCGCCGTCGGCGGCAAAGCGAAGCAGGCGCTCCGCCCACGCACGAAGGCTTTGATCGTCGTAAGATTCGTTGCGCAGCCGTACGTACACGTGTCGCGCGGTGCGCTCGATCGGTGTCGCCAGCTTCGCGCTTTCCGCGATACACAGCGCGGCGCCGCCCGCGCGTAACGCTTCCAGCACCGAATCGTCGAACCAGCTCGCGTCGCGGAATTCGAAGACGGCGCGCATACCGCCGCCAAGCCGAAGCAAAAACTGATTCAGCAGCGCGACGTCGCGCTTGAATCCGGGAAGAAGCTGGAACAGCACCGGTCCGAGCTTCTCGCCCATCGCCGACGCGGCCTCGGCGAAGCGGAGCAAATCGGCGCCGACGTTTCTGAGCCGCGCCTGATGAGTGACGCGTTCGGGCGCCTTCAGGGCGAAGCGAAAGCCCGCCGGTGTCTGCGCGGCCCATCCCGCCAGGAACTCCGGGCGCGGGATACGTCGGAAGGTGTAGTTGATTTCGACCGTCGGCATGCGCTCGGCGTAGAACGCGAGCATCTTGGTACTCGGCAGTTTCGGCGGATAGAAGCCGCCCACCCACTCCTTGTAGCTGAACCCGGAAGTGCCGATTCGAATCTGCGATGCGACGTCCATCTGCTGTAAAACGCTATCGCTCGCGAATCGACTGGACAAGTGCGTCGCAGCCCGGCCCGGCGGCCAGACCGAGTTCGGGACTGGCCTCGATTGGGATCATTGACGAGAATAGCGAGCAGTTGGGGCGAAGCCGTGAAGCGCGGCAAGGTATTTTCTATCCTTTGGTGCTTGAGATAGTCGCTGGAGTTATGCAGAAGCTGGAATCTCGTAAACTGATAACTGTCGGCGTACTCGTGCTGGCTGTGTTGGCCGCAGAATGTTGGCTTCTATCGAGGGAGCCGTCGTGGGGATTTTACAGCCCATTTCCCTTCACGGTGCTGCGAAGCGCTGCGATGCCACTGCTTGTCGGTCTTAGCGCGGCCGCGTTCGCTGCAACCCGTACAGCGACGGCGGAAAGAAGATTGCTCTTTTCGATTGCTCTCGCTGCCTTCGTAGAAATTGGAGTGGTGAAAGCGATGGTCTGGACGGGTCAGCCTGCGCTTTTAATCGTGGTTCTGCTGCTGAATGCATTCATGACCTTCCAGTTCCTGCGGTACGGCTGCGAGTATCTGTTTGAGTTATAGGAGCGACTTGGATTCCGAGATCGGCCAATGTCTAAAAAACCTGCAACTATTAAGGGTATGATTTTTAGGATCGCCCTTTTGGCATTCGGGAGCATGGTGTGCGCCTCCCTGTTCGGTGCCTCCGGGATGTTTACCAGAGAGGGGGTGATTATAACTGCAGCGGTGTTAGCTCCTGGTGTCATCCTCGGCGTGATTCAGCAGGTCAGGATAAGGCGAGCAATGAAGCGCCGATAACACTGCGCCAACACCCTCGCCGACACGAGCGGCGCCGTCGGTAGAGCGCTTGGCGGGCGGGGCGCGATGCGGCTAGACTGCCGCGATTATGCCTACCAACGTTTCGAACAAGACCGCCTCGTTCACTGAATCAGTGATTCGCGAGCAGACCCGCCGCGCACTCAAGCTCAACGCGGTGGATCTGGCCCAGGGCTTCCCCGATTTTCCCGCGCCGACCGAACTCAAGGAAGCCGCCAAGCGCGCGATCGACGCCGACTACAATCAGTACCCGATAACTCACGGAGCGCCGGACCTGCGCCGCGCGATCGCCGAAAAAGTGAGGTCCTATAATCGTATCGAGTGCGACCCCGAGCGCAACCTGACCGTCGTTTGCGGCGCGACCGAGGCGATGATCGCGAGCCTGCTCGCGGTGATCAATCCCGGCGACGAAGTGATCATGTTCGAGCCCTACTACGAGAACTACGGCCCGGACACGATTATCGCCGGCGCCGAGCGGCGCGTGGTCGCGCTGCACGGACTGGATTTCTCGATCGATCCGGCGGAACTCGAACGCGCCTTCAGCCCGCGCACCAAGGCGATTATCGTCAACACGCCTCACAACCCTACCGGGAAGGTCTTTACCCAGGCCGAGCTCGAATTGATCGCCAGCCTCTGCAATCGATTCGACACGCTCGCGATCACCGACGAAATTTACGAGCACATCATCTATGGCGCGGCTCGTCACATATCGATCGCGAGCCTTCCCGGGATGGCGGACCGCACGATCACGATCAGCGGCCTGTCCAAGACGTACTCGGTCACGGGATGGAGGATCGCGTACACGGTCGCGTGCGAGCGGCTGACCTCGGCTATCCGCAAGATCCACGACTTCCTGACCGTCGGCGCGCCCCATCCGCTGCAGCGGGCCGGCATCACCGCGTTGCAATTACCGGAGTCGTTCTACGCCGAACTCACGGCGATGTACGAACGGCGGCGGATGGCCTTATTCAAGATGCTCACCGGGGCGGGATTCAACTGCAAGCTGCCCGACGGCGCCTATTACATCATGGCCGACGTGAGCCAGCTCGGTTTCGCCAACGATTTCGAGGCGTGCGACTTCCTGATCGAACAGGTCGGCGTGGCGTCGGTGCCGGGATCGAGCTTCTTTCAGCATAAGGAATTGGGGCGAGGTCTGCTGCGCTTTACGTTCTCGAAGAAGGACGAGACCTTGGCCGCCGCTGCCGAGCGTTTTAAGCATCTTGAGAGCAAGCTAGCCGCTTATCGACGCCGATAGGCCTTGAAAATCCGGTTTGGGGCGGTAAAAGACGGTTTTTCCCCGTATAGCTTGCCGTTTCGGCAACTAATCTACCGCTCAGCGCAGGATTGGGGTTCCTTCTTTACGGTACTCCGGACACGATCGGTCTACATTGCGATCGTCGAGCGCGCTATCCCCTCCCGTCGCGTTTGGCACCGGCGCGGGAACTACGGCGCTAGTTCCCGCGCCATTCCTTTTCAGAGCGATGCGATGGAACGGTCGAATCCTGGCTGCTATCGGCATAGGGCTTCGAGCCACCAGAGAACAAATAAGCGCATTTTTTTCAGCGAGCGCCCACGGAAATTCGATTAAGAACGCCAAAAGACGGTTTTTGGCTCAATAAGCCGCACCGTCGGCAAATCGGATACCTTTTGGGGCCGGATCAAAGTTCTTTCCTTACAGCCGCCCGGAGACGATCGAAGTAGATTGCGAGAGTCGGACGCGCCACCCCCCTTCGCGTTCGGCACCGGGCGCGGGAGTTGTGCAAGCAGCTCCCGCGTCATCCTTTTTGGGACAAACGATATCTTTGCTTGCTGGTGCCGGCGCTCGGCTGACAGGTACCGCTATCGCTATTCGGCGATTATCCTGCGGCGGACGAAGACTTCGGCCAGCACCAGCGCGATCGCGAGCGGAATCAGAAACGGTTCCGCGCTGTTCCATACCGTGACGGTGGCACCGGTGCGCCTAAGGATTTGGGCGGGAGATCGGTTGAAGCCGCCGCCGGTTTCCGCAGCGATCCGCCGCAGCATCTCGACGTTGGCCGGACGGATACGCAACTCGTCGGCGTCGGCCGCCGGCGCGCTCGGGACCGCGAACTGCCTGCTGAGTATGAGAGCCTCGCCGGTGCCGCTCTTGCGAATCAGCGCGAGCGAGTATTTGCCGGGCGGTATCGAAGCCGATTCGCCCTCGAACACCGCGTCGCCGGTCGCGCTCATAGGGACGTCGAAGCGCTGGCCGGCCCCGGTGACGCGGCAAACCAGATTATCGGTCGTGGCCAGATCGGCCTTCTCGGCCTCGAACCTGATGCCGCCTCCGCTCTCACTGATAATTCGCAGATCGAACGCGCCCGCCTCGCCCTGACGCATCGCCCAGGTGACGAGCTGCGACCAGAACTGGGCGTATCGATTCCAGTGCACCCAGCTCAGCGTAGCCATCGAATCCGGATCGGCGGCGAAGATCGCGGTGCGGCCCAGTCCATACTGCCAGGCCGCGACCAGCGGCGATCGTTCCTTGCCGCGCACGATTCGAATCGGAACGCTAGCGCCGTTCTTGGCCTCGGTGGTGGTGAAAAACTCGAGTTGGGGAATTTCGTCGGGTTTGATCCCGCTCAGGATTTCGCTGCGGCCGTCGGATTTGAGACTGATGCGGTTTTGCGAAGTCCGATTCGCCGTCTGGCGCGTGAGGCGGACGAACAGTTGCGGCAGTTTCTCGATATCGTCGACTCGATAGAAGGTTCCGCCGGTGGCTTCGGCGAAATCCTCGAGCAGGCGCAGGTTGGCGAGATCGGGTCCGATGCGGACGGTTGAAACCGGGATGTGCTCGCGGGCGAAATCCGCGATCAGGGCGTCGTGATCGTGATAGGGGCGGTTGGTGTCGCCGTCGGTCAACAGGATGACCTGGCGCACCGCGAGGCGGCTGGCGAGAATATCGCGCTGGGCGATTTCGAGCGCCTCCTTGAAATCGGTTCCCCCGCCGGGCTCCAGCCGCTCGACGCGATCCTCGAGCGCGGCGCGATCCTCGCCCAGCGGATGGAGCCGCGAGAGCACGTAGGGCTCCGAGTCGAACGCGATTACGCCAACGAAATCGGTGTCGTCGAGCTGGCGCAGCAGCGCGATCGCCGCCTGCTTGGCGTAGCGGATTCGCTCGCCGTCGCGCACCGAGGGGAAGCGCGAGTTATAGCTCATCGAATTCGAGCGATCGATGCAGAGGTAAATCGCGATCGGTTCGCGGCTCGGTGGCCGCGGCTGAGGCTGAAATTTGATCGGCAGCACGTTCTCAAGCGCGCCGTGCTCGAATCGATCGTCGGCCAGCGCCTCGCCGGTCACGATCAGTCCGCCACCGAAATCGCTTACATAGCGCGCGAGCGCCTGCTGAACCTTATCCGGCATCGCAGGCGCAGGCACGTCGGCGATTATCACCGCTTGATAGGCGAGCAGGTCTTCCGGATTCTGCGATAGCGTTTGCGGAGCACGTTGATCGACCTGGTAGTTGCGGAGCTTGAGCGCGTCGACGACGCTATGGGGCGGCTCGTTGGAGACCACCAGCACGCGCGGCGGCCCGATTACCGAAATCGCGCTTTCAGAGCGCCGATTCAGCGTTATCGCCGGCGGCTCGGCGTCGAGTTCGGCGCGCGCGATATAGGCGCCCGGCCGATCGAGCCGGTAGGGCAGTTCGAACTGGTTGAGACCCGGATGCAGCGTCAGGTCGCGGCTGCCGGCCGCAACGCCCTCGGCCTCGAGCTTGAGGCGCGCCTTGATCGGCACGCGCGCCTCGCTCTCGATATCAACGTGAAAGGCAAAGCTGGAATCGGCGCGCACCGATGCGGGAGCGGTAAAGGTGGTCAGCGCGATTCGTTGGGTCGCGGACGGCGGCGGAGCGTCTGCAAACACCTGGACCCCGCGCTCGGCGAGCACGGGGACTTCGCTGACGGCGAGGCCCTGGGTCTCGATTCCGTCGCTCAGCAACAACACTCGCTTCTCGACCTGATCGGGAAACAAGCCCGCGGCGATCGCGAGCGCGCCGGCGATATCGGTGCCGCCCGGATCGGCGCTTTGGCTGATACGGCCGACGAGCCGCGGATCGCCGAGCGGCGCGAGCATCCGCACGTCGCGGCCGAAGCCGAGCACCGCGAGCCGGTCGCGCGAGTCCATCGAGCGGCCGATCTCGATCACCTTGCGGTCCATCCAGGCGGCCTGATCGGGCGCAATCGATCTCGATTGATCGAGCGCGACAATCACGTCGAGTCCGCGTGCTCCGGCGCGAGTCTTTATCCTGAGTCCCGCAAGCATCACCACGAGCACAATGAGAACGGCGAGCCTTAATCCGGCGGCCGCGCCGCCGGCGATCCACTTGCCACGGCGGACCGCGAACCATCCCGGCATCGCGGCGACCGGCGCGAGAATCATCAGCCAGAGCAGTTCCGGCCGTTCAAACATCGAGTCGCCTTCCCAACATGCCGCGCGCCGCCATCAGCGCCGATTCCGCAAGGAAAGCGATCGTGGCGAGCGCTATCAGAGCGAGGCCAACCGGCCGCACGCTGGGCAATGTGGTGAAAGCCGACGATCCGCCCGCACCGGCTTCGGTCGCGCGGATTGTGACCGGCTTCAATTCAAGGTCGGATTCGGCACCGTCGTAGTAGTTCGTGAAAACCTGCTGGACGCGGCCCGCAGAGATCACCTGATAGCGGCCGGCCTGCATCGGCCGAAAGCGCAGTTGCCCCCACTGATCGGCGCTGAGCGGAGTCGACACACCGTCGGGCGCGATCAGTTGAACATGCCCGGCTGCGGGGAGGCTCACGTAGATGCCGGTCGGCGCGATATACAGCCCCTGCGGAACAGCCAGCGCTTTGATCAAATCGACCGTCAGGACCAGTGCGTCGAGGCGATCGGGATCGAGCAGTAGATGATTGCGGATATCGAACGCGATCACGCCGAGCCGGCCCTCGCCGCTGGTGCCGATCGCGGCTATCGGTATCGTGCCGGAGACGCCGGGCGCGATACCGCGTGCAAGCGGTTGCATCCAGACCGGCAGCGCGACGACGCGCCCCGCGCCCAGCAGGATCGCGCGGCTAAGCCTGCTGCCGTCGGTGCGCTCGGCCATCTCGCAGTACGGGATCGACGCGCCAAGCGATAGCTCGCGCGCGCGAGCGGGATAGATCAGCAGGCGCGAATCGGCGTGCGGGCCGACGCTATCGTCGATATCGTGCATCAGCGCGAGATCGAAATGCGCGCCGGACGAGGCCAATTCCTTGAGATGCGCGGGATCGGTATCAGCGATCACGAAGTTGGGATCGATCGCGCGCACCACGCGCGTCAGATCGTCGCGCACGCCGGCGTCGGGCGACACGACCAGCACGTGGAAGGAGCGGCTGGCTGTCGCGTAACTCCAGCGATCGTTGTCGGCCGCGAGCGCGTCGGGCGTGAGCAGCCGCGCGTGAAGCAATCCGCCGTTCGCGAGCGGACCGAACGGCACGATCGCTTGTCCACGCGCCGCAACGGAAACCGCCGAGTGATAGGCCTCGCGCCCGTCACAATCGATCGCGAGCTGCACAACGTGCGCGTCGGCCGAGAAGTTGCGTATCACGCAGCGGCCCTGCGTGAGGCCCGGCACACCCGGATCGAGTGAGACGATCGCGAGGTTGTCAGCACCGCTACCGACCCGATGGAACCGCAGACGAGAGGTGACGACGCCGCCTTGCGCCGCCCCGGAAGGCAAGCGGTCAGCGAAGAGGTCGGCGGAGTCGGCCTCGCGCGCGAGCATCAGAGCGCCGTTCAGCGCCGCCGGCCGCTGCGCGACCGCGTTCGCCCCAAGCGATTCAATCGCGGCGCGTATCGCGGCCGGATCGCCGCTGGCGGCAAGGCGCACGCCGGCCTCTTGCGCATAGCTGATAACGCTAAACTGATCGCCGGCCGCCGCCGCGGAGACGATCGCACTCGCCTCGCGCTTGGCCTGATCGAGGCGAGTGCGGTCGCCGTCGCGGGCGCCCATCCCGGCGGCGGTATCGAAGATCAGCGCGTGGCTGCGAATTCGTTGGGGCGCGGCCCTAAGCTTCAGATAAAGACCGGCAACCGCCAGCGATAGCGTGGCGAGCGTGGCCATCTCGAGCCAGAACAGCAGATCGATTCGCGCCACTCTCGGTTTGGCGATCGGCTGCTCGACCTCGTCGAACAGCATCAGGCTCGAAACGTCGAGCGTCAAGCGCGAGCGCGCGTGCAGATAGATGAGCACCAGCGCAACCAGGCTCAGGCCGTAGAGCAGGTTGAGCGGATTGAGGAAACCCATCGCTACCTCACCACGCCCAGACGCGGGAATTCGTGAGCGATGATCTGTTCGAGATTGCCGGCACCGAAGGCGGGGACGTAGGTTATCGAGCGCGCGGCGCAGAATTCGCGCAGGCGGCGAACGATATGCTCAACCTTGGTGCGGCACGCCGCCGTCGCTTGCGCGCCCCACACGATTTCGCGGATTTGGCCGGTCTCGCAATCGCGCATCCGATAAAATCCTGGCGCGAGTGCGCCCGTGCTTTCCCGCTCGCCCATCACGTGAATCACCTTGACCTCGTTGCGAGCGGCGAGCAGCTTGGTCAGCGCGGCTTCGTATTCGATCGCGGCGACGAGAAAATCCGAAATCACGATCACCATGCCAGGCTGGCGGCGCCCTATCAGAAGCTGCTCGACCGCACCGTTGAGCGAGGTCGTGCCCTCGCACTTGAGTCCTCGCACAAAGGGCAGGATTTCGAGGTAGGTTTCGCGGCGGCGGCGGAACGGAGTCTGAATCAGCGTGGTCTTGCCGCGGTGCACGCCGAACGCCACCAGGCGCACCGCGTCGTTCTCGCTCATCCCGACGTAGGCGAGCGCGGCGCCCAGCGCCAACGCCAGGCCCAGCTTGTCGTCCTTGGCCGGCAGCGCCATCGAGGCGCTGGTATCGATTAGAATCGTTATTTCGATTTCGCGCTCGGCGCGAAAGGTCCGGATAAACAGTTCGTCGAGCCTGCCGACCGCGTTCCAATCCAGGAAGCGCAGATCGTCGCCTTCGACATAATTCTTGAAGTTCTCGAGCTCGATACCGATGCCCTGGACACGTCCCAGCGTGCGCGGGCCGATTCGCGCCGTGCGGGCGCGCTTGATTCCGAGCATCAGGCCGTCCAGCCGCTTGAGAAACTCGGGCTCGAATGCGCGCTTGGCCAGCATCGGCGGCGCCCCCAGGCGTCAGCCGCGGCGATCGCGCACCGACTTGAGCACCCGTTCGATCAGATGGCTCGTATCGATGCCGTCGGCTTCGGCGGCGTAATTTAGCATCAGGCGATGGATCAGCGCGGGTTGCGCGATACGCTCGATATCTTCGAAAGCGACGTTGGCTCTGCCGTCAAGCAGAGCGCAGACCTTGGCGCCGAGAATCAACGCCTGGCCGCCGCGCGGGCTCGAGCCGAAGCTGACGTAACGGTTGACCGCGTCGTCGCGCGCCAGCCCCTGTTTGTTGACGATAAATTTCGAACTTTCCGGCAAGGTCGCACGAATCACCGTCGCGGCATAGCGCTCGATCTCGGGAGCGACCATCACCTCGCGCACCAGGCGCTTGAGCGCTTCGATTCGCGCCGCGGCCTCGGCGACGGGAAATACGTGCTCGACCTGCGCCTCGTCGGGACCGGTCGTGGTCGAGATAATCCGCGTCAGCTCGGCTTCGTCGGGATAGTTGAGACGCACCTTGAACAGGAAGCGATCGAGCTGCGCTTCGGGCAGCGGATAGGTGCCTTCCATCTCGACCGGATTCAGCGTCGCCAGGACGAAATATGGCGGCGCGATCCGATAGGTAGTGCCCGAAACCGTGACTTGCAGCTCGGCCATCGCTTCAAGCAGCGCCGACTGGGTCTTGGGCGTCGCGCGATTAATCTCGTCGGCGAGCAATATGTGGCAGAAGACCGGCCCGCGCGAGAAGCTGAACTCGCGCCGTCCGTCTTCGCCCGACACTATCACCCGCGTGCCGGTGATGTCGGCGGGCATCAGGTCGACCGTGAACTGAATCCGATTGAAACTCAGCCCGAGCGCATGGCCGAGCGTCTTCACGATCATCGTTTTGCCTGAACCGGGCACGCCTTCGATCAAAACGTGACCGCCCGCGAAAAACGCGATCAGCAACTCCTCGACCGCCTGATGATGGCCAACGATAACCTTATGAATCTCGTTCTGGATGCGACGGAAGCAGCGGGCGAAATCCGCCACGCCCGGCGTTTCGATCATGGCAGCGCTCATCGTTCGAAGACTCGCTTGATGGTTTGCCGGTCGGCGGGCGGCACCGCGGCGCGGGCCAGCGGCTCATCCGGCTGCTGACTGGAATTGAGGGTTGAGCTGACCTTGGGCGGCACGTATCCACGACCGTCCGCCGCAGGACCGTTATCGGAAAGCCGCGCTTCGAGCGTGATGTTGAACCCATCCTTGGCGGGCGGCGTCTTCTCGGCGGGCCCAAACAGATGCTCCGGATCGGCGCCGGCGCCGTGAGATGCTCCACTGCCGCCATTGCCGCCGCGGCCCGGTTCGGAGGGCGCATTGGAGAAATTGTTGCCGGGTTGGGAACCGGGTTTGGGCGGCTCAATTATCGGCTTGTTGGACGCCAAATCGCCGGGCGGCGACTGCGCCTGAGAATCGCCTTGAGCGGAATCCGAACCAGAGCCTTGTTCGGATGAGCCGCTTCTCGAGTTCGGCTCGCGCTGCCCGCCGCGTTCCGAACCGTTCTTGGCTAAACGCTCGGGCTCGGCCTGCGAACCCTGACGATTCCGCGCATTTTTCGATTTGAGTCGGTTCCGGGCCTCGTCGGTCAATCGCAACTTGACTTTCGACCGCTGCGCTGGCTTTCGGCCGGTTAGCTTGCTCTGCAGATTCGAGGCCAGGTCTCGCGCCTTGTCCATCAGCTTCGCCGCCTCGCCGACGTCGCCCGGGGCGTCGCTATCCGCGCCCTCCTGTTCGCGCTCGGCGAGTTCCTGCATCGCTTCCGGATCGCCGCTCACCTCAACTCCCGGATCGAGGGCGGGATCGGCAGGCCTGACCTGGAGATTCTCGACCGGCACGTTGAGTTCGCGCGGCGCCGATACCGTCGGGCCGAGTCCGAGTCTTGCCGGCGCGCGCACCAGAATCGCCGTTAGCGACGCCAGCACCCCGGAAAGCAACAGCGCGTATAGCGATCGCGATACGCGGCGGCGCTCGACGCGCGATACGCTGAACTCCTGTTGCTGCGTGAGAGTTTCTTCGACCAGATACGGCCATAGCTGGGTTTCGCCGCGTCCAGCCAAGGCGACCAGTGTCGTCAGCCGATCTTTGAAATCGACTCTTCGATCTGCAAGCGACGCTGTTGCGGCGGTATCAACGTGCGAGCGCCACGCGTCCTTGATCGATCGCACCAGGCCGATCGCCAGCGCGATTATCAGCAGTATCGCCAACGCCAAAAACGTCAGCGGGCCGAACGCCAGCGCCACCAATACGATCGCGGCACCGGCCCCAATCAGTAGCGCGAGGCTGGTGAATAAGGCCTTTTGCAGGGCGAGCCCATTAAGCCGCCGGCGCAGGCGCGCAAGCTGGCCGAGAATCGCCGTGAGTTTTTCGTCTGAGCTCGATCGCGGATTTTGTGACGTTTGAGGCATCTGAAACTACGCTAAAAGGTCCAACCGATTATCGATTTGGTGAAAACTCCGTTGCTTTCGCGGGTAACGCCGAACCCGACGCCGAGGTTCAACTCGAGACGCGGCATCAAATCGAAGTTCAGCGCCGGAACGACGAAATGCTGCTGGCGTTGAACGCCAGGCAGCGATTGTACGGGTCCCATATCCCCATAATACTCCAACGCGGGCGTCAGCCACGAAAAAAGCTCATAGGTCGCTTCGCCGGATGGAGCAAACGTTACACCGCGATGGGTCTGGGGGCCGCTAAACGGCTTTTCGAACGCGAAGTTGGCGATAAGCCACAGCTGCTCGAGGTGGGTTTCAACAATCGGGCGCAGCTCCAGAGTAAGCGGGTTGTCCTCGGCCGCGCGACGCATGTAATCGAGCTCGATGTTGCCGCCGACGGCAATCGGCCATCGCTCAGGATCGTTGAGCCCAAAGTGCACCTTGGTGCGGCTGCCGGCGTACTCGTAGTTCCCTGATTCGAGCCGCGCCGTGCAGAAGTATTGCCCCAGTTCCAGATGCGGCAGCAGCCCGTAACTCGCTTCCAGCGTTTCGTGAATCTCGTAAGGGCGTATCGCCTCGCGCGCCGCGGTTCCGGTCGCGGTGGTAACCGTATTCGAATGGAGTTCGAGTTCCAGGTGGTTTTGCTCGGCGGTATCGACGGAATAGATCTGGATTTCGTAAAAATCGATTGCGCGCGCACCGCTCGGAAACCCGGCTATAGCGGTCACGATCGCGCCGACCAGGAATCCACTGATTGCGCGCCACTTCATCGCGAACCGGCCACACCGATCGCCGGACACAGCCTCGCGATCGGACATCGTGAGCATCGGGGAAACCGGGGCTGGCAAATGGTCTGGCCAAACGCCACCAGCAATCCGTTGTATTCAAGCCAGTGACGGCGAGGCAGAACCGCCCTCAGCGCCGTTTCGGTTTTCGCTGGAGTCGGGGTGCGCACCAACCCCCATCGATTGGAAATCCGATGGACGTGAGTATCGACGCAGATGCCGGGCTTGCCGTACGCCTCGGTCACGACCAGGTTGGCGGTCTTGCGCCCGACGCCCTTGAGCGTCAGCAGAGCGTCGATGTCGTCCGGCACGCGGCCGTCGAACTTATCGATCAGGTCGCGTGATAGCTGGCGGATCACTCGCGCCTTGGTGCGATAAAAGCCCACCGGATAGATGCATTTTTCGAGCTGGCGCGCGGATAGCGTGAGCATCGCGGCCGGCGTCGCAGCGCGAGAGAACAAATTCCGTGCCGCGATAGCGGTGGTTTGATCGCGCGTGCGGAGGCTCAAGATACAGCCGACCACGGTCATGAACGGATCGCGCGATTCGGCCGCAACCAGAGTCATCACCGGCGCGTTCCATCGCGGCGCTTCGCGACGGAGGATTCGCAGCGCCTTGCCCACGGTCGATGCCGAAAACGGAGGGCGAGGCGATCGCGCCGGCGCGTCGGGATTGATTTCCTTCGCTTCGATGCCGGTTCGCATCCGCACGGGGCCGATTTTAGCATGCCCGGCGCCTGCGGCTGAGGGTTTGGCCTCGATCCGGCGGTTTGACGCCCGAGATTATTGGTAATAGTTTCTCACGCCAGCGCCGCGCCGCGGCGTTTACCAGGGAGGGCTTCGAGCATGGATGTCGGCAAAGACCTGCTGCTGAAGATGTATCGTTCGATGCAGCGTATCCGCCAGTTTGAAACCAAGATTCGCGATCTGTTCCTGGCCAACGAGCTTCCCGGCTTCGTTCATCTGTCGATCGGGGAAGAGGCCAGCGCGGTCGGCGCGTGCGCCGCGTTGCGCGATACGGATCGGATCACTTCGACCCATCGCGGCCACAGCCATCTGATCGCCAAGGGCGGCACGCTCAGGCAAATGATGGCGGAGCTTTACGGCAAGCGCACGGGATACTGCAAGGGCAAGGGCGGCTCGATGCATATCGTCGACTTCTCGCTGGGGATTCTCGGTGCTAACGGGATCGTCGGCGGCGGATTGCCAATCGCGGCCGGCTCTGGGCTGGCGGCGGTGGTGTTGGGACGCGACGACGTAACCGCCTGCTTCTTCGGTGACGGCGCATCCAACGAAGGGACCTTCCACGAATCGCTCAATCTCGCCGCGGTATGGAAGCTGCCGGTAGTCTTCGTTTGCGAAAACAACCTCTACGGCGAATTCACGCCGATGATGGACGTGACCTCGGTCAAGGATATCGCGGTGCGCGCACAGGCGTACGGAATCCCCGGCGTAATCGTCGACGGCAACGACGTGGTCGAGGTCTACGCCCGTACCAGCGAGGCGGTGGCTCGGGCGCGGGCGGGCGAAGGCCCAACGCTGCTCGAGTGCAAGACCTATCGATGGGAAGGCCACGTAGCCGGCGAGCAGGCGTTCATCGGCGCCAATCCCTACCGTACCGAGGCTGAAATCGCCGAGTGGAAGACCCGCTGTCCGATCCTGCGTTTTGAAAAAACCTTCGTCGAGGGCAAGAAGATCGGCCGCGCCGAAATCGATCAGATTATCAAGGAGACCGAGGCCGAGCTGGAGGAAGCGATCGCCTTCGCGCGAACCTCTCCGCTGCCCGATCCCTCTGAAGTAACCGACGACGTGTTCGTGTAGGAGATTTTGCGATGGCGGTGACCAATTTCACTCAGGCTATCAACCAGGCAATCGCCGAAGAGATGGAGCGTGACCCGCTGACCTTCCTGATGGGCGAGGACGTCGTGGTCGGTCCCTTCGGCGCGACCAGGGGCTTGCTGCAAAAGTTCGGCCCCAAGCGCGTGCGTAACACTCCGATCTCGGAAGCCGGTTTCGTCGGCGCGGCGGTCGGAGCCGCGATGGCGGGCACGCGGCCGATTTGCGAGGTCGAGTTCGCGAGCTTCTTCTATTGCGCCTTCGATCAGGTGTGCAATCAGGCCGCCAAGCTGCGTTACATGTCGGGCGGGCAGGCGCGCATGCCGATCACCTTCCGCGCCCTGTTCGGCGCGCTCGGCGGCGCCGCGGCGCAGCACTCGGAGACCGTCTACGCGCAGTTCCTCAGCGTTCCCGGGCTCAAGCTGGTGGTGCCTTCCGGCCCCGCCGACATGAAGGGATTACTCAAGACCGCGATTCGTGACGACAACCCGGTGATCGTTTTCGAGCACGGCGCGCTGGGCCGGCTTAAGGAAGAAATTCCGGACGGGGACTATCTGGTGCCGCTGGGCAAAGCGAATATCAAACGTCCCGGCAAGAACGTGACCTTGATAGCGATCGGCGCGATGGTGCCCAAGGCGATGAAGGCGGCGGAAAAACTCGCGGCCGACGGAATCGACGTCGAAGTCCTCGACCCGCGCACGCTGATTCCGCTCGACGAGGAAGCGATTCTGAATTCGGTCGGAAAAACCAATCGCGTCGTGATCGCCGACGAGGGCCACATGCGCGGCGGCGCGGCGGCGGATATATCGGCCCTGATCGCCGAGAAGGGCTTCGACCTCCTCGACGGCCCGATCCGTCGCGTGACCGCGCTTGACGTGCCGATTCCGTTCAGCCCGCCGCTCGAAAAGGCGGCGATTCCGGACGAGGCGAAGATCATCGCGACCGTGCGCGAGCTGGTAGGCGCCTGATCGAGCAGTTTTCCGCTTGCGCGGTTCGCCCGCAGGCCACATAGACTCATGCCCCGCGCCAGGGCGTTTATCGCCCTGGCCGCGCGGCCCATCAAGCGATTGCGAGAGTGCAGGGATGTCGATTGAAGTGCGGATGCCCAAGTTTGGGCTCACGATGCAAGAAGGTACGGTTCAGCGTTTCTTCAAAGCCGTTGGCGATCAGGTCAGCGAGGGAGAGCCGCTCTACGAGATCGAGACCGAGAAGGTTCTCTATGAAGTTGAAGCGCCGGTCGCGGGCGTGCTCGCGCTGACGATGGCCGAGCCCGAGGCCGTCATTCCGTGCGGCGAGCTGGTCGCGGTAATCGCCGAAGCGGGCGACGCGATCGAGGAAGTGCTGGCGCGCTACGGGCGGGCTGGCGCCGCGGCGCCGGCGGCGGGCGTATCCGCCAAGGCGGCTTCGCCGAGCGCGGGTGCTGCGCCGGCTTCGGCAGGCGCGGCTAGCGCCGCACCCGCCGAAGCCGGCCGACGGCCGGTCAGCCCGGTCGCGCGCAAGCTTGCCGCCGAGCTCAAGGTCGATCTCGATAAAGTAACCGGCACCGGCCCGGGCGGCCGCATCACGCGCGAGGATGTGGAGCACGCAGCTTCGGCAAAAACGGCTGCTCCAACGTCCGCTCCTGGCGAGGCTGCGAAACCGGTGGCGACGGCTCCGCGGCCGGCCGCGCAAGCCGCCCCGTCACAGGGCGCGATCGTCCCGTTCCGCGGGATGCGCAAGGTTATCGCCGACCGGATGCATCAGAGCCTCCAGCAGGCCGCGCAACTTACGATCACCAGCGAAGCCGACGTCACCGCAGCAGTCGAGTATCGAACCCGCGTCGGCAAGGAAATCGAGTTTACTTACACCGACTTGATGATCCAGGCGGTGGCGCGCGCCCTTAGACGCCATCCGCGGGTGAACGCCCGTCTTACGGAAGCCGGGATCGCGCTACTCGAAGAGGTGCACGTCGGGATGGCGGTCGCGCTCGACGAGGGCCTGATCGTTCCCGTGATTCGCGATACCGATCGCAAGACCCTGGCCGAGATCGCCGTGGAAACCAAAGTGCTGGGCGAGAAGGCGCGCAAGAGCCAGCTCAAGCTCGAGGACGTGAGCGGCGGAACGTTCACCGTGAGCAATCTCGGCATGTATGGCGTCGACGGCTTCACCCCGATCATCAACCTGGGCGAAACCGCGATCCTTGGCGTCGGCCGGATTGTCGAGAAGCCGGCGATTTATCGCGGCGAGATCGCGCGGCGCTCGATGATGGTGCTGAGCCTGACGTTCGACCATCGCTTGATTGACGGAACGCCGGCCGCCGCGTTTCTGCAAACGGTGATCGCAAACTTCAACTACGGCGAACGCTGACAGGTGAGGCGGCCGCTCGCATTGCGGCGCGTCGGTACGCAACTCTAACGATGTAACGCGTTTTCTCTTGCGCGGATAATCACGTTTCGTGGCGAAGACCCGGAAAATTCCCGTTACAGATTCGATAGGAGGTCCGACGAGGCGCCGCGCGCGCGTGCGGGCGGCGGTGTGCCTTGCGGCGGCGGCGTTGGCGCTCGTCGCAATGCTCGCCCGTCCGCCTGAAGTGCGCGCCCTGGACGATCACGCATGGGATCAGATTACCGCCGAAGCCACGGATCTCCTCTCGCAGTATATCCGCCTCAACACTACCAATCCGCCGGGCAACGAACTGGACGCCGCGGAGCTGTTGAAGACAAAATTCTCGGCCGACGGCATCCCGTCCATCGTTTATCAGCCCGCGCCCGGCCGCGGGGTAATCGCCGCTCGCCTGCGCGGCAGCGGCAAGCTTCGCAAAAGCCTGGTGCTGCTGAGCCACATGGACGTGGTTCCCGCCGACGCCAAGGATTGGCAGGTCGCTCCGTTTTCGGGAACCGTCAAGAACGGCGAGATATGGGGCCGTGGAGCGCTCGACGACAAGGGGCCGGGAGTGATCGAGCTGATGGCGATCCTGGCGGTCAAGCGCAGCGGTATCCTGCTCGATCGCGATATCCTGTTCCTGGCCACCGGCGATGAAGAAACCGGGGGCAAGCTGGGCGCGGGCTGGGTCGTAGAGCATCAACGTGATTTGGTCGGTGACGCCGGCTACCTGCTCAACGAAGGTGGCGAGATCCACCCCGAACCTGACGGCCACAAATTCTACGAAGTATCGGTCACCGAAAAGAGCCCGCTGTGGATACGGCTGACCGCGAGCGGTCCAAGCGGCCATGCTTCGAATCCGCCGGAGCAAACCGCGGTTACGCGATTGATCAAGGCACTCAATAAGGTTGCGAACTACCAGCCTCCGATCAAAATCGAGCCGATTGTCGAGCGTGAATTCCGCCGCCGCGGCGCGCTCAACCATCGCGGCGGCCCCGCGCGCGATCTGCGCAAGGCGCTAAAGGACCCCGCCTTCGCCAAGCAGTTCCTGTCCGTGCCGTCGCAGGCGGCGATGCTGCGCGACACGATCGCACCGACGGTGCTGCGCGCCAGCGAGAAGATCAACGTGATCCCGTCAAGCGCCGACGCTGAAATCGACTGCCGCCTGCTGCCGGGAGAAGATGCGGCGGCGTTCATTCAAACCCTTCGCGGCGTGATCGGCGACGACAACATCAGGGTCGAAGTGATTCTGAATTTTCCCTCCGAGTCGTCACCGGAGAAATCGACCCTGATGAAAGCGATCGAGACACTGGCCGATCGCGACGATAGCAAAGCATCGGTGATACCCACGATGCTGACCGGATTCACCGACTCGCATTACTTCCGCCGGATCGGATTGGTCGCTTACGGTTTCATCCCGCTGGAAGTCACGCAGGAGCAGGCGCGCATGGTGCATGGCGCCAACGAGCGGATTTCGATCGATAATCTGCGCCACGCGATCGAGCGCATGGCGAGCCTGCTCAGAATCATGGGGGATCGCTAGCCGCGAGGCGGGAGGGGAACATCCGGCGCGCTTGCGATTTCGAAACGCTTAATGCTACCTGAAAGCACGAGACCCGGCGAAAGTCGTCCAGGCACTCGAAGCTGCCGGACGAACTTAAGGCTTTGATCGGCGGGACCGGACGGCGTTGCGCGGACAGGAGGACACCAACTTTGGACTTCGGATTTTCAGAAGAACAGGAAATGTTGCGCGAAGCGGCCAAGCGCTTTCTGGCCGACAACTGCCCAACCACCTTCGTTCGCAAGATGATGGCCGACGAGACCGCCCATGACGCCGCGTTCTGGCGCAAGCTGACTGAACTCGGATGGCAGGGATTGCTGATTCCTGAATCGTACGGCGGCCAAGGTGGATGTTTCCTGGACATGACCGTGATCGCCGAAGAGGCCGGCAAGGCCCTGATCCCTGGCCCGTTTTTCGCCAGCGCGCTGCTCGGCGCCCCGATTGTTATCGAGGGTGGATCGGAACCTCTGCAAAAGCAGTTACTCCCCAAGATTGCGGCGGGCGAGAGTATCGTGACCGTCGCGATTGCCGAAGCGTCGGGCCGCTTCGACGCCGCCGGTATCGAGTTGAAGGCGGAAAAGAAGGGGGGCAGTTATGAACTGTCGGGCGAAAAGTTTTTCGTTCCTGACGCTCACGTCGCTACCGGAATCGCGGTCGTGGCGCGTACCGGCAAAGGCGCCAATCCGGATGAAGGCGTCACGGTGTTCCTGATCGATCCCAAGGCCGCGGGCGTCACTATAACTCAGCTCAAGACCGTCGATATGACTCGCCGCCTGTGCCACATCAAGTTTGACCGGGTCAAGGTTGACGCCGCCGCTGTGCTCGGCAAGGAAAACGGTGGATGGCCGATCGTGCGCCGCACGCTCGATATCGCCACTGCCGCGCTTTCGGCCGAGATGGTCGGCACCGCACAGAAGGCGCTCGACATATCGGTCGAATACGCCAAGACTCGCGTCCAGTTCGGCAAGCCGATCGGTTCGTTCCAGGCGGTCAAGCATAAATGCGTCGACATGATGGTGGCGGTCGAGAACGCGCGCTCACTGACTTATTATGCGTGCTGGACGGTCGACGAGCGTTCGGCGGAGGCCGCGACCGCGGTGCCGATGGCGAAAGCTTACGCGTCCGACATGGCCAAGAACGTCACCAGCGAGGCGATCCAGGTGCACGGTGGTATCGGCTTCACGTGGGAGCACGATATGCATCTGTACCATCGGCGCGCGCTGGCTGGCGAAGCCAACTTTGGCAACGCGCCGATTCATCGCGAGGTAGTGGCAAAGACGTTGTTCGTCTAGCGTCGTGCCGCGTCGGCGCTTAGCGCGCCAGGGTCGCGACCGTCCGCGCGATCGTCCCATGGATGGCGCGTTCCTCGCCCGCGCGATCGGTTACCCTCGCCGTCAGTTCATGGAGCCCGGTGCTCTCGAAGGCGGCGGGCCATCGCCGGCAAAATGGCGACATCCGGTCAGGCATTTGCGACGCCAGCCAGCGTCGCCGTCACCTTGCTCGACACCATCCTCAGAACTGGGAGTGACAAAGGTGCCTGACCCTCAAAATGGAATCGCCGAGGACCGAGCTGAGCGGCGACGAATCTCCCGAGAGCTTCGCTTTGCGGATCTGGTCGCGTTCTTGCTGGTCTTCGTAACGGGATTCCAGGCTTTCGCGGCCTGGCGAATTTACCTGATAACTGATCAGATGCTGCGGGTTTCGGACCGGCCGTACGTCGGCGTGCAGCATCTCAGCCTCGACCTGGAAGATCCGCGCAATCCCAAGGTGGTCATCGAGTTTCGTAACTACGGACAAATCGCGGCCGAAGATGCCGTGCTCGAACGTTCGTTGTCAGTCGACGGAAAGCCGACAGGAACGGGGCAGCACGAAAAGATTCGTCTGGGAGTTTTGAATCCGCAGGTACCTCATCTCGCCTACACTATGCTGCCGCCGGCGGATACGAACGCGATACTGGAGGGAAAGTCGCCTCTGGTTGCGATCGTCAGATTCTCTTACACCGACGCCATAGGCGCGAGCTTCTGCTACGGAATGCGATTCCGTTACGACCATTACCTGAAAGCTTTTCAGGTGGCGGGCGGCTCTGCTCGATGCGAAGAAACCGAATTGCCCTGACGTCGGAGGGACCATCCCGAGAGAAAAAACCTCGCAGCAACAGCTAGAGCTGCTGCGAGGTTTTCGTTAGCGGGCGTGCCACTAGAATTGTAGCAACGGCAGATACGGCGCCAAGCCCGGCGTAGCACCGCCGCTGGGCACGACAGTCGGGGTCGCGGTCGGCGTTGCCGTTTGCGTGGCCGTTGCGGTCACGGTTGCCGTCGGCGTTGCCGTCCGCGTCGCCGTCGCGGTCGCAGTCACCGTAGGCGTCGCCGTAACGGTAGGCGTCGCTGTCCGCGTCGCCGTCGCGGTCGCAGTCACCGTAGGCGTCGCCGTAACGGTAGGCGTTGCCGTCCGCGTCGCCGTCGCGGTCGCAGTCACCGTAGACGTCGCAGTAACGGTAGGCGTCGCTGTCCGCGTCGCCGTCGCGGTCACGGTTACCGTAGGAGTGGGCGTGACCGTCATGGTCGGAGTCGTGGTCGGGGTTGCCGTCCGCGTCGCCGTCGTGGTCGCAGTCACAGTAGGCGTAGGCGTCGCAGTCACGGTCGGCGTTACCGTCCGCGTGGGCGTTGCAGTGATGGTCGCCGTAGGCGTGGCCGTCGTAGTAGCGGTCGGCGTTGCGGTCGCCGTCCGTGTGGCGGTAGCAGTCGCCGTGGGCGTCGGGGTCCGAGTCGGTCCTGTCGCCGTCGGAGTCGGGGTTAGGCTCGGAGTCGGGCCCGTCGCAGTCACGGTCGGCGTAGGCGTCCTCGTCGCGGTCGCGGTGGCCGTTAGCGTGGCAGTGGCGGTTGGCGTTACCGTCGTGGTCGGCGTTGCCGTTGCCGTTGCGGTTGGCGTTGCGGTTGCGGTTGGCGTTGCGGTTGCCGTTGGCGTTGCGGTTGCCGTTGGCGTTGCGGTTGCCGTTGGCGTTGCGGTTGCCGTTGGCGTTGCGGTTGCCGTTGGCGTCGGGGTTGCCGTTGGCGTAGGCGTTGCCGTCAACGTGGGCGTAGCCGTCCCGGTAGATGTTGGCGTGGCCGTCGCGGTCAGGCTCGGAGTCGTCGTAGCCGTCGCCGTGATCGTCGCCGTGGGCGTCGGGGTCCGAGTCGGTCCTGTCGCCGTCGGAGTCGGGGTTAGCGTCGGAGTCGGTCCCGTCGCAGTCACGGTCGGCGTAGGCGTCCTCGTCGCGGTGGCGGTGGCGGTTGCCGTCGGAGTCGCCGTCAGCGTCGGGGTTGCCGTCAACGTGGGCGTAGCCGTCCCGGTAGATGTTGGCGTGGCCGTCGCGGTCAGGCTCGGAGTCGTCGTAGCCGTCGCCGTGATCGTCGTAGTGGGCGTCGTAGTGGGCGTCGGGGTCTGCGTCGGTCCTGTCGGCGTAGGCGTAGGCGTAGGAGTCTGAGTCGGCCCGGTCGGGGTGGGTGTAGGCGTCGGGGTGGGTGTAGGCGTCGGGCTGATTGTTAGCGTCGGAGTCGGAGTCGCCGTTGCTGTCGAAGTCGTCGTCAGCGTTGCTGTTGGCGTCGATGTTGGCGTGGCAGTCACTGTCTGCGCGGCGGTAGGTGTGGTGGTCGCGGTCGGCGGAGCGATAGTGGGAGTGGTCGTCGGCGGAGCGGCAGTTAAAGTCGCGGTTGGCGGCGCTAACGTGGTCGTAGGGGTCGGCGCGACCGGCGTTGGGGTAACAATCGCAGTAATAGTCGGCGTGGCCGTCGGGCCCGGGACCGTGACCGGAGTTACCGAGCTCTGCTGCCCAGAGGAGTTGGTATAGGTCAGGCCGATGGTATCGCCAGCGTTGGCGCAGACCATCAGTCCGGAAAAGCTCCCGTCGGCGTTGGACGGAACCTGCGCCTTGTATGTCGTGCAAGTAGTGTCGGCATAAGCCACGCCGACAATCAGGCCGCTCGAGGCGGTATGGCTCGTATTGGTCGCGGTCACTGTTCCCGCGCCGGCCACGGCACCAGCGGTGCCGGTTATCGTCACCTGGCCCGCAGTGTTAGGCGGCGAGACGGTAATATCAGGGGCTACCGGCGCAGGGGGCTGCGTCAGAGTACCCTGGTTGCTACTACGACCGCAGCCTCCGAGCACAAGCAACGCAACCGCAGCCCACAGGTAAAGACCTTTTCTCACGGGATTACTGATTCGAATCAATATCCAGCGTACGGCAGGTCTTCGCAAACACCAGCTCCCGCAGTGTTCGGCGTAGTGTCGAGCATCCTCACTTCAGTTGTGTAGGCGTCCAGCATGATGGCGTACGGACAGCCCGAAGGCGGGAAAATGTACCCCGTATCGTCGTTATTGAGGCAGTAGGTCCCGGTAGTACCTTTGGAAGCCCAGTTGCTAAACGTGGTCCCGCTGCCATTATTGTTGGAAGCCTGGTGGTAAGCGGTTACGTTTGCCGAACAATCGAAAGTCATGTAGGCGACCGCTGTTTGGACCGTGCCGGTGGACGAAGTCGTTACGATCGTGCAACCAAATGTAGTAGGGGCGCCGGAATTATCGTCGCAGATATCGCCGTTAGAGTTGGTCGCGCACGAAACAGTTGGACAGGTTGCATTCACCTGCGCGACGCTACCGCACATCACAGCCAGCACTAGGATCAAAGGAATCAGAAACAGCGTTCTTCTCATTACGGGCTCTCTCCCGACGAGTGTCTCAACGCAGCTTTATATAGGTGGTAGTAGAATTTTGCAATGAGGGTACGGGCCCTATTGCCTAATGCGCTGCTTTTTTTACAGGAGTGTCGCGATCAAGTTGGCGAAAAGCACACGTCGCGCGGAGTTGAGGCTCCGCGCAACGCTGCACCGTATAGAGTTACCCTAGCTTGATAGGGGCTTAATGAGCGTTGCTGCCAGCGGTAAGCACCCGCACCAGACTGCCAACGACGGCCTTGGCGTCGCCGAACAGCATCAACGTCTTGTCAAGGTAATAGAGCTCGTTGTCGATTCCGGCGAATCCCGGGCTAAGACTGCGCTTGATTACCATCACCGTCCGCGCTTTATCTACATCGAGAATCGGCATCCCGAAGATCGGGCTACTCTTGTCGTGGCGCGCGGCGGGATTGGTGACGTCGTTGGCGCCGATTACCAGCGCCACGTCGGTCTCGGCGAATTCAGGATTGGCGTCCTCCATGTCGAGCAGCCTGTCATAGGGAACATCGGCCTCGGCGAGCAGCACGTTCATGTGGCCGGGCATGCGGCCCGCTACCGGATGAATGGCGAACTTCACCTCCACGCCGCGCTTAGTGAGGATATCGTACAGTTCGCGCACCCGATGCTGGGCCTGGGCTACCGCCATCCCGTAGCCGGGAACCACTATCACCCTGTTGGCCACCTCGAGGATCGCGGCCGCCTCCTCAGGAGTCGCGGAGCGTGCGTTCTTCTCCTCGACCTGTCCCACCGCCGCTTCCTGCACCTGCCCGAAGGCACCGAACAGGACGTTGGTAAACGATCGGTTCATCGCCCGCGACATAATCACGGACAGAACGAAGCCCGACGACCCGTCCAGCGCGCCGGCGACGATCAACAGCTTGCTCTTGAGCACGAAACCCATCGCCGCTGCTGAAAGACCCGCGTACGAGTTAAGCAGCGAGATCACGGTGGGCATGTCGGCTCCGCCGATCGGAATTACCATCAGGAAGCCGAACGCCAGCGGGATCAGTATGATCAGCGGGAACAGGTAGGTTTCGTCCGGATGAAGCACGAGGCGGATGGCGATCAGAATCGCGCCGGCCAGCAGCGACAGGTTGACGAAATTCTGGCCCTTATAAGTGATCGGCCTTTGCGGCAGCACCTCCTGGAGCTTGCCCGCTGCCATCAAGCTCGCGGTGAAGGTGAGCGAGCCCAGGATCACTTCGATGGAAAGCGCCGACATCGTGAAGCGGGAGATGTCCGGCGCATCGAGATAGAACTCCGCCGTTCCCACCATCGCGGCCGCGAGCGCGCCAAAGGCGTGGCTGAGCGCGGTCCGCTGCGGAACCGCCGTCATCGGCACCATCCCGAGCGGTACGCCGACCACCACGCCCACGATCAGGCCCACAGCAATCCACTCGTAGCCTATGATCCCGCGGTAAAGCAGGGTGGCCGCGATCGCCATTGCCATTCCGATTTCGCCCGCCAACACGCCTTTGCGCGCGGTTGACGGCGCGCTCAGCCATTTGAGCGAGAGCACGAACAGCACGACGGCGCAGATGTACGCCAGCTCGATGAGATATTCGTTAGCTGCGGGGCTCACTGTGGTTTGTTCCCCTTGGCGGTGTGGAACATTCTCAGCATCCGGTCGGTGATGAGAAAACCGCCGACCACGTTGCTGACCGAAGCGGCCACGGCCAGCGTGCCGAGCACGGTCGCCAGCGTGCTGCGCTGTTCACCCGCGATAACGATCGCGCCGACCACCGCGATCGCGTCGAGCGCGTTGGTCAACGACATCAGCGGCGTATGCAGCAGCGGCGAGACCCGCCGGATTACCTCGAAACCGAGGAATCCCGCCAGCACCAGTACGTAAAGATTTGGAATCAAGTCCGCCATAGTATCTTCCTCAAGGACAACTCCTTCCGAGCTTATTTCACGACGCGGCGGGCGCGGCCGCCTGCGGCTGTTCCGGGGTGAGCAGGCGATGCACCACCGCTCCGTTGCGCGTCACCAGGGTCTCGCGCGTAATCTCGTCTTGCACATCGATGTTGATCTGACCGTCCTTCACCAGATGGAGCAGGAACGCGGTCAAGTTGCGCGAATACATCTGGCTCGCGTGATAAGGAACCGTGCTGGCGAGGTTGAAATAGCCGAAGATGGTGACGCCATGCGCGCTTATCCGCTCGTTGAGCTGGGTCAGCTCGCAGTTGCCGCCACGCTCCGAGGCCAGATCGACGATCACCGAGCCCGGCGCCATCCGTTTGACCATGTCGGCGGTGACCAGCAAGGGCGCGCGCTTGCCGGGCACGCTCGCGGTGCAGATCACGACGTCGCTTTCCGCCACCACGCGAGTCAGCAGCTCGCGCTGGCGCTGCAGGAAGGTCTCGTCCTGCTGCTTGGCGTAGCCGCGATGGTCCTGAGATTGGCCGGTCTCGAGCGCCAGCTCGACGTAGCGTCCGCCGAGGCTCTGAATCTGTTCCTTCACCGCGGGCCGCACGTCGTACGCCGAGGCGACGGCGCCCAGCCGTCGCGCGGTCGCGATCGCCTGCAGGCCCGCCACGCCCGCGCCAAGTGTCAAAACCCGTGCCGGCGTGATCGTTCCCGCCGCCGTCGTCAGCATCGGAAAGAATCGCGGCAGCGCGTCGGCGGCGAGCAGCACCGCTTTGTAGCCGCATACCGTGGCCATCGCCGAGAGCGCATCCATGTTCTGGCTGCGCGTGATTCGCGGCATCAGCTCGACCGAGAACGCCGTGACGTTTTTCGCCGCGATCTCGGCGACGGTTTGCGGCGATCCCAGGGCACGTAAAAATCCTACCAGCACTTGCCCCGAGCGCATCAGCGGCAGATCGTCGCGGCCAGTCTGATCGTTGGCGCCGTAACACAACACCTGGATCACGACGTCTGCGGTAGCGAAGATCTCGGCACGGGTTGGAAGCAGCTTCGCGCCCTTTTCGACGTAAGCCGCGTCCGTATATCCGGCCGAAATTCCGGCCCCTTCCTCGATAACAACTTCGCACTTGGCTTTGTTCAACTGCGGGATCGAGGCGGGGACAATCGCCACCCGCCGCTCGCCGGGAAAACTTTCCTTGGGAACGCCAATTATCATGATCTGTTCACAGCCTTACGCTCGCTTGCTCTTTGACGCGTTCTAAACCGCGACAATCCACGCATCAACTCTCGATTCTTCAGGCACCAAAGAAGCTATATTACAGTCTCGGTTCGAACTACCGTTAATCGAAAATAACGGTTGTAAAGAATTCTCCAGCGCGCGCTCAGATACGGTGCGAGTAATCTGCTCCGGGCTTCCCACCCTCGGTTGGCGGGTCACCCGACATGTTCACTCCAAATTCGATGTTAGCTTGACGCCCGCCCAAGCGTTCCAGGCCGGCGCCGATGTCGCCTTTTCAGCCCGCCCCGAGCGCCTCCTTCGAATTCATAAGCTACGCTTCTATAAGAAACTTTTCTCATAAGCAAGCCATGTGCCCGCAAAAAGCTTCATCGCGAACTTCTGTGGAAAGAGCGAGAATGGCTCCGGAAGCCGGAACGAGCACGGAATACGTCACGTGCCGCAGCCAATACCGTCGGCATGAGCTTCTGACCGCGAATTAGGGTTCGGACCGCACCACGGTCTCGACCGAAAGGCCGGTGGCGTCTTCGGAAGGATGATAGTGCAGAAGCTCGAAGCCGATGACGCGGCCCTCCGCGTCTTTCATCAGGACTACTTCCTCAGTGGTTTCCTCGCAGATGCTTTCCTTCGAGGGTTCGTCAAACCACACGGTCAGGGTGTGCCCGACCGCATCGTGAATCACTTTGATTTTGTCCATATTTGATCTCCCGCCTTGATGGCATCGGTGGGATACGCCGTGATTAGGAATCCCTCTCCATTCTCGCGCCGGACGACGGCACAAAGCCATCGCGGCGAGCTACCTCTGTAGAAAAGAAAAACGCTGGGGTCCTTCCGGCTCCGCCGGATTTCGTCGGGATCGGCGAGAGTCTGTTGCACCTCTTCTTCGTGTCCGGCAAGGACCGGGTGCTTTTGCGAGACGATGAAGCTCCAGTAGGGACGAGTGCAGCGGACAGAAAAGCCAAGCGGCGTCGGAACATTAAATAGGGTCGTCGAAGCCACGGTGTTGAGCCATTTTACCTCTCAAGTAGGACCTCGACCAAACCGCGGCGACGTCCCTGATAACAGGCCCCGCATCCATTTGACGCAACCGGCACCAAAACCGGCACCGCGTGGCCCGCAGCGATCAACGCACCGGACGGCCTATTCTACTAAGTGCCTGTATTGCTAGGTGATTTTGATGGTTGCGGGGGAAGGATTTGAACCTTCGACCTCCGGGTTATGAGCCCGGCGAGCTACCTGACTGCTCCACCCCGCCCGTGCATACTATCCGCCGCTTGCACGGGTGGTCAACGGCATTCCTTGCCGACGCGGCCGCGGCGTGGAATGCCGTCAGTCGGCCAGGATGCGGATGTTGCAGTCGCGATGGACGCGGCCGAAGTCGATCACTTCCTTCTCGATCGCGCTCGCGTTGGGTTTGCTGTCGGTGAACATGTTTTGCTTGGCGGCGGCGGGATCCATGCCGTCCGCTTCGACCGAGACGTTGTGATCATCGCAAATGATAAAGGCCATCCATCGAACTCCTTGGGGCTCCAACCTACCGCAAGCGAATAGTGATGTCAGCAGCCGCCACGCAGGGCCAATGACGAGCCTGCGGCTTTAGGCGCGCCGCGCCTTTTGTGGTATCGATCCGTCAAGTCCAACAGCGCAAGGGCAATCTCATGAGTTTAAAAAACAAGGCGGCCGCGATCGGCATCGGCGAGCTCAAGCCGCTCAAGGAGCCGGGCGAAGCAACCACCGCGCTGGGCCTGATGGCGGACGTTGCCGCGGAGGCGATCGCGGATGCCGAGCTGGAAAAGGCGGATATCGACGGCTTCCTGGTCGGGATGCCGTTCAACGACCCGGGGATGATCTATCCGGCGGCGGCAGCCGAGGTGCTCGGGCTTAAGCCCCGGATGCTGAACGTCGTCGATATCGGCGGCGCCAGTCCGGCCGGGATGGTGTGGCGGGCGGCGGCGGCGATCGACGCCGGATTGTGTGAGGCGGTGCTGTGCCTGGCCGCGGATATCAACGCGGCCGGCGACGTGCGTCCCCCGACCATATCGGTACAGCGCGAGTTCGAAGCGCCCTACGGCAATATCGGCGCCAACTGCGGCTACGCGATGATCGCGCGCCGCCACATGTTCGAGTTCGGCACCAAGCCGGAGCAGATGGCGAAGGTCGCGGTCGATCAGCGCGCCAACGCGCTCAAGAATCCGCTCGCGATGTTCAATCAGAAGCCGCTCACGATCGAGGAAGTGCTGGGCTCGCGCCTGATCGTAGATCCGCTGCACATCTACGAGATCGTAAGTCCCGTGACCGGCGGCGAGGCGTTGATCGTCGCTTCACCGGAGGTCGCCAGGCGCGCCAGGAATCCGCCGATATGGCTGCTGGGCGCGGGCGAGGCCGCCCATCATTCGAGTATCACTTACGCGCCGTCGATTACTCATTCGCCGGTGAAGCTATCGGCCGAGAACGCATTTAAGATGGCCGGCCTCGATCGCAAAGACATGGATTTGGTCTGCCCCTATGACTGTTACACGATCACCGTGATCGTGACGCTCGAAGACGCCGGCTTCTGCAAGAAGGGACAGGGCGGCCCGTTCGTGATGGATCACGATCTGACTTACGCCGGTGATTTCCCCTGCAACACTCACGGCGGGCAACTATCTTTCGGCCAGGCCGGATTGGCGGGCGGCATGAGTCAGGTCACCGAAGCGATCCGCCAATTGATGGGCCGCGGCGGCGAGCGCCAGGTCAAGAACGCCGCGCGCGCCTTCGTGCAAGGCAACGGCGGCATTATGAGCGAGCAGGTAAGTTTGGTCCTGGAGCGGCGATCATGAGCGAATATCTGAAACCTCTACCCAAACCCTCGCCGACCTCGCGTCCGTTCTGGGACGCGGCGAAGCGTCACGAGCTGATGCTGCAGCGATGCGGTGCGTGCGGCAAGTTTATCTATTATCCGCGGCCGCGATGCCCGCATTGTTTTTCGGATCGGCTGGAATGGAATCGATGCAGCGGCAAGGGCAAGCTTTACAGCTTCACCGTGGTGCGGCGCGCCGCAAGCCGTGCCTTCGCCGACGCGCCCTACGTGCTCGCGATCGTGGAACTCGACGAAGGGCCGCGCATGACGACCAATATCGCGGCGCCGCCGGAGCAACTGCGCGTCGATATGCCCGTGACGGTGTTCTTCGACGACGTCACGCCCGACCGGACGCTGGTGAAGTTCAAACCCGCGTAGGCCGGGCGGCGGCAGCGATCGCGGCAAGCCGCGATCAGGCGAGCAGCACCGCGACGATTCCGGTCAGGAAGATTCCGTCAAACGTGCCGGCGCCGCCGATCGACGCCACCGGCGCGCCGAGATCGCCGAGCTTGTTAAGATTGGCGAGGTCGGCTCCGATCAGGGTGCCGATCGTGCCGCTCACGTAAGCGACCGTGCCCGGCTGCTCTCCCCCGAGCAGATAAGCGGCCAGCGCCGCGACGATCGGAGGTATCAGCATCGGAGTGGCGATTCCCAAACCACGAATCGGGCGCGCGAATCGATTCACCACCACGGCGACGATCGCGATCGCGAGCATCGCCTGCATCACCATCTGCGGCTGATTGGCCAGCAAATAGAGGCTGACCAGCACCGGCACGACCGCTCCGCCTAGGTTGATCGCCAGCACCGTCGAGGAATCCGCGACCTGCGCCGGCACCCGATAGCTCACGCCGAAGTAGTTCACCACTTCTTCCGGATGCCGGGCGCCGCCCTCGATTCGCGACACCGGAATATTGATGTAGCTGCCGATGAGACTCGCGAGCAGCGCGCCGAAGGCCAGATGCGCCGGCAAGCCCGCGCGCTCGAAAGCGTAGTTGATGATGCCGATCTCGATCATCCCGAACAGGAACGCGAGCGCGAAGAAGAACAGGATCGACCAAATCAGGATGAACGGCGCGAAGAACATCGGCCGATAATACCCCCGATACCGTTGTCAGCTCAAAGCGATACGGGCTGGTCCGGCGTGATTGGATCGACTCTGCGGCGTTTGCGAGCAGCGCCCGTCGCGTGCGTATAATGGCGCCCGAATCGAAGACTGGTTGAAATCGAGCAGGGGAGCCAATGGCTGTGTTGAATCGATATCTGAACCGATGCGCGCTTGTTCTCGCCTTAGTCGCGCCGGCAGCGATCGCCGGATGCGCGCAGATGCCGTGGCAAGGGTCCGCGAATACTCCGACGGAAGCTTCCGCCGTCAATCTTGCCGATTTGCAGAGCATGGTCGCCGCGGACCATCAGGCGATTGTGCAACTGACCGAGCGCAATCGGCAATTGGAAGAACAGGTCAAACAGCTCAGCGAACACGCCGCGGTCGCTCCGGCCGGCGGCGAGGCCAACGAGGGCCGTATCGCGACTATCAACCAGCGCCTGAGCAAGCTCGAAAGCGCTTCGACCGCCGTGCAAACCACGCTCTCGCGTGCGATCGGACGAGCGGTCCGGCCCGTCTCGGTGGGCGCGGAAGAACCGGTGCCCCTGCCCTCGTACGACGTCCTGCTCGACCACGAGATCGGCCTCACCGAGGGAGAGCATCGGCAACAAGGCGCGGATCAGCTCTATCGCGACGGGCTGATCGGGCTGCGCGGTTTTCGCTGGGCGACGGCGATCGAAAGTTTCGACGCGCTGGAAAAGAGGTATCCGAGGGCGGCGACAATCGAACGCGCGCGGTATTTTTCCGCGATCGCCTACTACCAGGATGGCAAGTACGATCAGGCGATCGTGAAGTTTCGCAACTTCATAAGCCGTTACCCGAAAAGCAATCTCACCAGCACCGCGGAGCTGAATCTGGCGTTGTGCTACGTGCAGGTTAAGGACCAGGGAGACGCGCGCGCCGTGCTGAAAAAAATCGTAACCAATTATCCCGCAACGTCGGAAGCGACGGTCGCGCGCGCGACGCTCAAGGACATCGAACCGGCATCGGCGGAGGCCCACAAGTAGCCGGCTCGCGACTGAGCTTCAGCGATAACATCCGATGAAAATCCGATGAACACCAACGACCGCCAGGCACTGCTCGAACTGCTCGCGCGCGAGTCGTATATCGAACGCAAACTCACCCTCGCCTCGGGGCGCGCGTCGGATTACTACATCGACTGCAAGCGGACGCTCTATCTTCCGGAGGGCGCCCATTTCGCCGGCGAACTGATGCTCGAGTTGATCGTCGCGAATCGGATCGAACAGCTCGGCGGGATGGCGGCGGGAGCGCTGCCGATAACTGACGCGATAATCGGCGCGGCATTCCGCCACGGCGCGGACGTCACCGGATTTTTTGTGCGCAAGGAAATCAAACCGCACGGCACTCAGCAGCGTATCGAAGGCGCTTTTCGCGCCGCGCGGCGCACCGCGGTGATCGACGACACCATCACGACCGGCGGCTCCAGTCTCGAAGCCGCAAGCGCGATAACGGCGGCGGGCGGCACCGTGGCGGCGGCATTCGCGCTCGTCGATCGCGGCGAAGGCGCACGCGAGGCGTTCGCCGGCCACGGCCTCGAGTACTTCTATCTCTTCACCGCCGACGAAGTGCGCGCGGCGCGCAAGTGATATGGCCCGCATGCCCGAACCGGGCGCGCTCACGATAACCGGGCGCTCTCTGATCACCGGAATCTTTGGCGACCCGGTCGAGCATTCGCAGTCGCCCGCGATGCACAACGCGGCCTACGCCGCGCTCGGCGTCGATCGCGTGTACGTGCCGTTTCACGTTATCCCCGAGAATCTGGCTTCCGCGATTCGCGCGATTCCCGCTCTCGGAATCCTCGGCGTCAACGTCACGGTGCCGCACAAGGAGCACGCGGCGCGCCTGATACCGCATCTCAGCGCCGAGGCCAGGATGCTCGGCGCGGTCAACTGTATCGTGAATCGGAAATCGGGGGTTTACGGCGATAACACCGACGCGCGCGGATTGGAACTCGCGATGCGCGAGCTGAAAGTGACGATCGGCTCGGACCGTTGCGTGATCATAATCGGTGCCGGAGGAGGCGCAGCCGCCGCGGTGATAGCGAGCAAGCGACTGGGCGCGCGGCGAATCGTGATCGCGAATCGAACGCGCCGGCGCGCGGTCGCGCTCGCACGGCGATTTGCCAAGTCCAAAATCGAGGTATGCGATCTCGGCGCGCTGCTCGATCGCGATCTGCTCGGCGCCGCCGCGATCGTTTTCAACGCGACATCGGCGGGCCTTGGGCAAGGCGGCTTTCCCGCGCTCGATTATCAGGCGACACCCGCCGATTGTGTGTTTTACGATCTGCTTTACGCGCGGGCGCCGGGCGACTTTCTGCAACCGGCGCTCGATCTCGGCCGGACGGCCGCAGACGGCGCCCTGATGCTGCTGCATCAGGGCGTGCTCGCCTTCAAGCTGTTCAATCGGATGGCCGCGCCCGCCGACGTGATGCGCGCGGCGCTGTTCGAGCGCCTCGGCCGCGCTATCGGCTGAATCGCGTCAGCCGACCTTCACCTCGATACGGCGCGGTTTCGCCGCTTCGGCCTTGGGCAACTCCAGTTCGAGCACTCCGTCCTTCATCTTCGCGCTGATTTTCGATTCGTCCAGCGTCTCGCCGAGTTCGAACTGACGAAAATAGTTGCCCACGTTGTACTCGGTGTATAGCGGCGACAGGTCCTGGTACATATCGAGAACAACCTTGCCCTCGATAGTCAGGACGCCGTTCTCGAGCGTCACGCCGACATCCTGGTCCTTGACGCCGGGCATGTCGGCGCGCAGATGGATCGCTTCGACCCCTTCGTAAATATCGACGTCGGGCAGGAAATAGCGCCCCGCGCGCGTCTTCTCTTGTCCCTGCACCTGCTGCTTTTCGCGAGCGGAGAGTTCTTGCGCAGTCATGATTTTCGACCTCCTTAACGCCCGGCTTGGATCGTTATCTGGCGCGGCTTCGACTCTTCGGCCTTGGGCACGCGTACCATCAGCAACCCGCCTTCGTATTTCGCGTCAGCCTTGCTCAGGTCGAGATCTTCGGGAAGCTGGATCGAGCGGGAGAATTTGCCCACCGGCCGCTCGCGCCGATGGTAGCTGTCCCGCTCCTTGGGCTCGTCGCCCTTGCGCTCGCCGCTAATCGTCAGGCTGCGGCCGTGCGACGACAGGGTCAGGGATTTGAGATCGAGTCCCGGAGCTTCGGCGATCACCAGCACGCTGTCCTTATCGGCGAAAACGTTGATCGGAGGGAATTCACCATAGGCCGACAGGCCCAGGCTATAGTTCGGATTACGCAGGAAACGCTCGAGCTCTTGCTGTAACGAAAGCAGGCCGCTCGCCGGACCGAGGTCAGACCGGAATCGCAATAGAGCCATCTCGCATTACCTCCTGTGAGAATCGCGCGGGCCGGTTGGCAAATCCGCGCTCTAACAACATAAGCACGCCCTGCCGTCCGTCAAGTTGTAGGAATGGAATCCGGCGCAAAATCGCCGCACGCTTGACAAGCGACAATTGACGCTTTACAAATTTACAATAGATGATTCGGCGCTTCCGTCACCGCGGCCTGGAACGCTTTTACGCAAACGACGATCGCCGCGGTTTGAACGCGGAACACGCCGATAAGATCGGTCGCATACTGGCGTTCTTGGACCGCGCCGCGCGGCCCGAGGACATGAAGCTTCCGGGTTTCAGCTTGCACCCGCTCAAGGGCGACCTCGCGGGCTACTGGAGCGTTACTGTCCGAGCCAACTGGCGCATTATTTTCCGGTTCGAGAACGGTGACGTAACCGACGCTGATTTGATCGATTATCACTGAACGGAGAGTGCGATATGGCGATGAGGAATCCGCCGCATCCGGGATTGAGCATCCGGCACGATTGCCTGGAGCCGCTGGGCCTGACCGTCACCGAAGCCGCGAAGGCGCTCGGCGTTACGCGCCAGGCCCTTAATAATCTCCTCAACGGCAAAAGCGGCATTTCGCCTGAGATGGCGGTTCGGCTGGCCAAGGCGTTCGGTAGCAGCGCCGAAACCTGGCTGGGCATCCAGATGGATTACGATCTCGCTCAGGTGCGCCGCCGCGAAAAAGAGATAATCGTCAAACGGGTAAGCAACCCGTCCGATCCTGAAGCCCGCCACGCCTAATCGGACCTGGCGCGTGGGGCGCCGTGCTTCCGTCGCCTCGCTCAAGACCGGCGCTTCCGTGATCGCGGCTTGAAACGCCTTTAGGCGAACGACGACCGCCGCGGTTTGAACGCGGAGCACGTCGATAAGATCGCCCGCGTGCCGGCGCAAGCTACCGTTGCTCTGTACCACTACACGACCTATATACTCAGTCACGGTTACGGCGGGAATAATCTATTCGAATACTTGTGGGCGAAGTACGGCTTCCAGGGGGCATCGAGTGCGATGACAAAAAGGACAAGGATTTTACTTCTGTTGGCCGCGATGCTTGGGTTGAGCCTTAGTTCGCGGGTCGAGTCCGCGCAAGGGGTATCGGTCGTATTAACCCTCAAGACTCAAGCCGCCGGGAACGGAGTCTCTCTCAGCCCCGACGCCAAGAAGCTTGCTTATGTGGGAGAGCCATTTGGTGCGCTGCATCTGGTTGACATCGCCTCAGGGAAGGATCTGGTTTTGCTCAGGGGGCTTGACGACGCTGAGTCGATAAATGAGTGCAGCCACCCATCGTTTTCCCCGGATGGTAAACGCATCGTGTTTTCGCTGGCTGGTCCGTCGTTGTCGTACCCCTCTGATATCTACTCGGTGAAATTAGATGGAACGGACCTCAAGCGGCTGACGCACTCGGCGATGGGCAGGGATACTAGATACGCTAACTATTACTATATGCCCAGATACTCTCCGGATGGCTCACAGATTCTGGTGTGGGGTGAAGATCGCCAGAAGCCTGGTCCTGATACCTCCGTGGACGAGGAGAAACCGGATTCGGCCGTTATAATGTCGCCTGACGGCTCGCACATGCGCGTTGTGACCGAAGGCAAACCGCTGGGATGGGCCGCTTCGGGCAAAGCGATCTTTGTTGTTAGGGAAGAAGAGCGCGAGGAGGGCCTTATCAGGTACGTTGTTAGGTGCGACCTCACTTCAGGCAAGACTCAGGTCGTGAAGGGTATCGAGGGCGCACCTTTAGGCAAACTGCGCGCTGACGACACTTTCGCCGTCGACAACTACGGATGGCTGGGACTGGTGACAGTTTCAGCCGCGGCTACCGGCCCCATCCGTACTTTGCCGTTGCCAACGACGGCGAAGCTCGAGGTTGACGACTTGAAAGCCCTCCGTCCGAACGTGAAGCCAGAAGCGCTGTCTACTTTTGGCGCTTTGCAGCTGGAAGAGGTTAGCTCTGACATTTCTGGCTCTTACCTCGTGCTGGTTTACAGGGGCGATATAGCTGAAGTCACCCAAGTCGTGAAAATCAAGTAACTCGCGCGTTTTTTCCCTCTCCCGCATTGCGGAGCGAAATGGAAGTTGCGCAAGAGCAGCATCAACGGCGCCTGTCATTCCGAGCGCAGCGAGGAATCCCGGCTTCCACCCGAGAATTTTTTCGGGATTCCTCGCGGCGCTCGGAATGACAACTCTGCGGGGCTGCGCGATGCGACTCTCGCGCGCGCTCTTGATACCAAAAAAATCGTGACGCGCGATTTCAAAAATTGCCCGACTTCACGACGTTTTCTTCTTATCTTTCGCCATATAATCGCCCGCCTCTCTGTCGCC
>JBEKLA010000002.1:0-50596 GCA_050010455.1 Binataceae bacterium (SeqCode)
GGCTGCGCTTTTGATGCAGCCTTCGGAGCGTGAGGGTTTTGGACTTCCGGTGATCGAGGCGATGGCATGCGGCGTTCCCGTGGTTGCCAGCGATTTGCCCGCTTTGCGAGAGGCGGGCGGGCCGTCTACGACCTTCTGTCCGATCGCCGACGTGCCGGCATGGACGAACTCAATCGTCGAGTTGCTTCGCGAGCGACAGAATTGGCCTGAGCGTTGGAGAGAACGTCGGTTCGCGGCGCTAGGATGGGCGGCGAGGTTCAGTTGGCGCGAACACGCTCGAATGACTGTCCAAGTGTATAAAGAGTTGTTGCATTAGGTAGTTGATGGCAATGCGACGACCTGAATATAGAAAGCGCATGAGGAGCGGAACAGCGAAGTGAGTATAGTCAGGAGCCTATAAGATCTGTCGGCAGATCTGCTGACGGCTGTCGTGGCAAGGGGGGAAGCGAATGGCCGCGAGTGGTTTCAGAGTTGTTCAGATCGGCAAGTATTATCCACCGCACAAAGGCGGGATGGAGACCCATCTTCAGATGCTGTGTGGGGCGCTGCGGGAGTCGCTCGACGTCAAGGTGATCGTCGCAAGCGATGGGCGTCGCGGAGAAGAGACCGTCATCGATGGCGTGAACGTCTCTCGAATGGGTACTCTGTTCAAACTTGCCGCCACGCCGATTTGTCCAGGGCTGGCGCGGCAAATACGCAATTTGCAGCCTGATCTGATTCACTTACACTTGCCCAATCCGTGGGCGGTGCGGGCTTGCCTTATGGCCGATCGCCAGACGCCGCTTGTGGTTACCTATCACAGCGATGTCGTGAAGCAGAAGGTGTTGGGCCGGCTTTTCGAACCGTGGTCGCGAAACATACTGAATCGCTGTGCTGCGGTGATTGCCACTTCGCGCGCGTATATCGAAAGCTCGCAGACGCTGACGAACTATCGCGGCAAGTGCCGCGTGGTGCCGCACGGGATTCCGCTTACGCCGTTCCGTCGTTACGACCAGATCGCGGCAGCGAGGATTCGCGAACGATACGGCCCACGGATCGTGATTACCGTCGGGCGCCTGGTTTATTACAAGGGCTTGGAGTACTTGATTCGCGCCATGGCTGCCGTGGAAGGCACGCTGCTTATCGTGGGCGAGGGGCCGTTGCGTTCGAGCCTCGAGCGTGAGGCTCGCGCAAACGGGGTGGCGAATCGAGTGGTGTTCCTCGGTGACGTGCCCGACGTAGTGCCGTACTATCACGCGGCCGACGTATTTGTCCTCGCCTCGATCGCGCGCAGCGAGGCCTTCGGCATAGTTCAGTTGGAAGCGATGGCCTGCGGCAAGCCGGTGATTAATACGCAGTTGGCGTCCGGAGTGCCCTTCGTTTCCGTGGATGGGGCGACCGGTTTAACGGTCGCTCCCGCCGACCACGAGCAGGTGGCGGTGGCGATGAATTGCCTGCTCAACGATTCGGCGCGCCGATCGCTATACGGACAGGCTGCGCAGCGCCGTGTGCGACAGGAGTTCACCGTCGCCAAGATGGCTGAGCGCACGCTTGAGCTTTATGGCGACGTCATGGGCTTCCCGATCGAGCGGCGGGAGATCGCGAGGCTTTCGGACCCCGGTGTCCGCAGTGCTCACTACGGAAGCTTTGCGGAAATCAAGCCCTCCCGCGTCGCGACAGGGATGGCGGCAGTTCGGAGCCCATCGGTCGGTCATCCCAGATAGGGATGCCGGCCGCGAGCTAGCGGTCTCATCTAGTTGGTGGCGGAGCTTTTGCCTCCATCCTTGAGGAGCGGTTCGAGTTCGCCGCTCTCGTACAACTCTCGCACGATGTCGCATCCGCCAACGAACTTGCCGTTGATGTAGACCTGCGGAATCGTCGGCCAGTTGCTGTAGCGCTTGATCTCATCGCGCAACTCCGGGTCGGTCAGCACGTCGGCAGTGGCGAATGGCACTCCCATTTGCTCGAAAATCTGAACCGTCGCCGCGGAGAAGCCGCATTGCGGGAAGGTGCGCGTGCCCTTCATGAAGATCATCACCTTATTACTGGTGATCGCCGATTTAATCCTTTCGATAACTTCCGCCATCGCGAACCTACCTCCCTGGCCGATATTGAGATGGGGTCAGCGTTTTGAGACTCAAGGCGTGCACCTGCTGGCGCATCGCGTCACCCAAGGCTCGATAAACCATCTGGTGGCGCTCGACCAACGAGCGGCCCTCGAAGTCCGCAGTGACGACGAGCGCCTCGAAATGATCACCGCCGCCGGTTAGGTCCTTTACTTCGACCTGGGCGCCAGCAAGAGCTGCCTCGATCTTGAGCTTGAGCTCACCCGCTTCCATGTAGGGTATGCTAACTGGTCGCGGCCAGCCAGATCCACTAAAAGCCAACCCCCATGATGCCGTGGGATTCCCATCGACAGTAAACCGGCGGACGGTCGATAGACTGATTTGCGTTGCTAATGCCGCGACCAATCGAACGGATTTTAGCTATAGGATAGCGGGTTTTGTAAAGCTGCTTGCTTTAGGCAACTGGCGTGACATAGTGGAAGGAGGACTACGAAACTAACCATTTGGGCAGATCTACGGATGATGGTTACGTAACCGAGCGCTGGAGAGCCCAAAGTCGATGTTGCCCCCGCTACGAGCGAATACGAAAATGAGAAGGTATCCGGATTCGGTGGACGTGAGGCTGTCGAACACCCGAGGAACGTTTACCACGCTTAGCCTGGCGGCGGTTACGGCTGTGATTGTCCTGACAATGACCTTGCTGGGCAGCGGGGCGGTCAACGCCCAACAGGGCGGCTATAACCCGCAACTCACGACGCCGGGCAGTCAGGGGTCGGGCGGTACGGTGCTCGAGCTTCCAGCCACTCGCCGCCAGGAAGTAGCACCGCCGGCCGTACCGCAGCTCACTCCTCAGCGGGGTCAGGAACTCGAGATTCCGTCGCGCCAGCTTCGCAGCCAGGCCGGTTATACGCAGGTCACGGTTACGGTGACCAATCCGAACGGAGGGTATGTTCCCGGCCTTACCAAAGATGACTTTCGCGTTTACGAAAACGGCCAGCAAAGGCCGGTTGAGTTTCTGCGTCAGGACCTGAATACTCCCGTATCGATCGGCATCCTGGTTGACACTTCCGGCAGCATGCAGCCGAAGATCCCGCAGGCGCGCGCGGCGATCGCACAATTCCTGCGCAACCTCAACGAACGCGACGACGTCTTTCTGTTTGCGTTTTCCGATCGTCCGTTTCTACTTCAGCCCTTTACCAGCGATCACTCCCTGGTGATGAGCCGCCTCGGTCTGCTCCACGCGTATGGCCGGACGGCGCTCTACGACGTGCTGCTGGACGGCCTCCTGATGGTGCAGCGCGGGCGCTACGACAAGAAGGCGATTTTGGTCGTAACGGACGGGATGGATACCGCCAGCCGCTCGTCGTTGAACCAGGTTATCGCGCAGGCGCGCCGGATGGGGGTTCTGGTCTATTCGATTGGTATCGGCGATCCGGGCGCTGGTTCGGGACCGGGAGTTGGGATTTCGCTGGGCCCGCTGATTTTTGGCGGCGGCGGCGACCTCGAACGGGTCGACGCCGAAACGCTCAAGATGCTGTCTAACGAGACCGGCGCCAAAACTTTTATCATCCGAGAAGTTGGTGACGGCGAGGCGCTGCGCAACGCGACCGCGTCGATCAGCCAGGAGCTGCGCGAGCAGTATACGGTAGGTTTTCTGTCGCCCGATCCGGAGCACGGCGGCTATCGCAACCTGCGCGTCGAGGTGCCCGGACATCCGGGTGATATGGTGCGGGTGCGCAAGGGCGTTACGGTGGGCGAGGGCGGCGGCGCCGAATCCGCCGCCGCGCGTTAGCGGCGACGGCGTTGTGTTAGCGGGAGCTCCTAGCGCTATCGCCACTCGTCACGCCATACGCCTATTTCTTGAAGGGGGGCAAGAACGCTCGCGACGGATCGGGCAGCAGATTCGAGAACTTTATTTCCGCGAAATCGCCCACGATCTCGATGCCAAAGAACGACGCATTGTCGACGCGCAGCCGATGGTAATGGCGCAGCTCCAGCTTCATGAAATGGCAGACCGCGGTGCGAATGATATCGCCGTGAGAGACGAACAATACCCGGCGGCCGTGGTTTGCCTCCATCGCGCGCATAACCGCGCCGACTCCGCGCGCCTGCACCTGTACGATAGTCTCGCCGCCCGGCGTCACGCTCTCGATCGGCGACTTGCGGAAAGCGAGGAAACTCTCGTCCTCGATGAGCTGCTGATAAGTCATCCCTTCCCACTTGCCGTAGCGCACTTCTTCGAGCTGAGGCTCGTCGATTACTTCGATACCGCCGACGGCGGCCGCGATAATCTCGGCGGATTGGCGCGCGCGGGCCAGCGGACTGGACAGGATTAAATCCGGCTTCAGCATCCGCGCGAGCGGTATCGAGCTCGCTACCTGCTCACGGCCGGCGGCGTCCAGTTCGACTGGTTGGCGGCCCATCACCCGGCCTTCCCGGTTCCATGGGGTCTCGCCATGTCTCATCAGAATCGCGGTGCCGCGGATTTTAACCGCTTCCTTAAGTTTGTCAGCCACGTAAAAAGGCCCCAGTGCCATGTGCTTATCACCCGGAGGCGAACGCCAGCTTGATTGCGAGCGTTACAGACAGCGCCCGCCATTGTTGATGTTTTGGTTGTCGATGTCCAGACAGCAGGATTTACTTGCTCTGAAGCTCGGTTGTCCGATTGCCGTTTGCGGGCGCCGCGGTCGCCGCGTGAGCGGCGCCAAGTCCGCAGAATGCTTCATAATCGATAAGCTTGGTCTGCGTGGGATGGTCCCCGCAAACCGGGCAATCGGGATTGCGTTTTAGCTTGAGGACTCGAACATAGTCGCGATCGGACAACGTATCGAAGTAGACCATCGAGCCGATTAGCGGCTTCCCGGCACCCAGAATCAGCTTGATCGCCTCAAGCGCCTCGATCGAACCGATGATTCCGGGCAAAACGCCCAGTACTCCGGCCTCGGCGCACGACGGCGCCATCCCGGGCGCGGGCGGTTCCGGATAAAGGCATCGATAGCAGGGACCGCCATTGTGCGGATAGAAGACCGTGGCGTTGCCCTCGAACTGAAAGACCGCGCCATCCACCAGCGGCTTCCTTGCGAACACGCAGGCGTCATTGATCAGGTAGCGAGTCGGAAAGTTATCGCTGCAGTTAACGATAACGTCGTAACCGCCGATCACTTCCATCACGTTTTCCGAGCTCAACCGCATCTCGTGACGAATAACCTTGACGCCGGGATTGAGAGCGTTGATCGACTTCTGCGCCGACTCGGTCTTGAGCGTGCCAACCCGATCGCTGGCGTGAATTATCTGGCGCTGGAGGTTCGAGATGTCGACGACGTCGTAATCGACGACGCCGATAGTGCCGACGCCCGCGGCGGCCAGATACAGGCCCGAGGGCGAGCCCAGCGCGCCGGCACCGACCAGCAGCACCTTGGCGTCGAGCAGCTTGGCTTGGCCCTTCTCACCGACGTCGGGCATCACGAAATGGCGCGAGTAACGCGCCAGTTCATCCGGGCTGAACTGATGATCGGCGACCCACGGCAGTCCTTTCGCCTTCCAGGCCGTGAAACCGCCTTCCAGATTGTACAGATTCTCGTAGCCCATCTCGCGCAACGTGCGCGCCGCCAACAGCGAGCGCGTGCCCGAGGCGCATTGAAGGATTATCGGTGTTTTGCGATCCGGAATGCTCTCTTCGACGCGAAGCTCGAGGAATCCACGCGGGATACCAATCGCTTGTGGCAGATGGCCCTGGCGCCGCTCCTCGCTCTCGCGAACGTCGAGCATCACGACGCCGTGGCTCTCCAGCATCCGCCGGGCTTCCTCGACGCTGATTTGCCTAATCTCGGCCCGCGCCTCGTCGAGGATTCCCTTCGAAGTCTTGGCCATAGCGTCTAGCTGTCCCACCCGTCGGCGGGCCTTAGTTCGCTCGCTCGATACGTCAGCCCGCCGCGGGAGCCACGGCTTGGGCCAGCGGCTGGCGTTTGACGAATTTGATCGCCGCGTTGTCGACGTTGATCGAGCACAGCGAGCCGCACATCGTGCATACGTTCGAGCCCGCGGCCTCGCTTTCCTCTTTGTAACGGCGGGCCTTGTCGGGATCCATCGCCAGCGCATACATGCCCTGCCAGTCGAGCGCCTTGCGATAGCGCGACATCTGGTCGTTCCATAGCTTGGCGGCCCGCACCCCTTTGACCAGGTCGCCCGAATGCGCGGCGATTCGAGTAGCGATTACGCCCTCGCGCACGTCGTCGATATCGGGCAGGCGCAGATGCTCGGCTGGAGTCACGTAGCAGAGGAAATCGGTGCCGGCAGCCGCCGCGATCGCTCCGCCGATCGCGCCGGTAATATGATCGTAGCCCGGCGCAACGTCGCAGGTCAGCGGTCCGAGCACATAAAAGGGCGCGCCGCCGCAGATCCGCTTCTCGAGCTGGACGTTGGCTTGAATCTGATCGAGCGGCACGTGGCCTGGGCCCTCGATCATCACCTGAACGCCAAGCTCGCGCGCGCGCTGAGTCAACTCGCCCAGCACGAGCAGTTCGCCGAGCTGGCCGCGATCGGTCGCGTCGCCCGTGGCGCCCGGCCGAAGCCCGTCGCCCAGCGATATCGTGACGTCATGCTCGCGCAGGATTCCGCACAATCGGTCGAACTGCTCGTATAGCGGATTCTCGTTGCCGGTGCGCTCGATCCAGGCGGCGATCAGCGCTCCGCCGCGCGACACGATTCCCTCGATCCGGGACTGGCCGCGCAACCGCTTTACCGTCTCACGAGTCACGCCGCAATGCAGCGTCATGTAATCGACGCCCTGGCGCGCCTGGCGCTCGATCACTTCGAAGAAAAACCCCGCGTCCAGGTTCATGATCGAGCCTTCGGAAGCGACCTGATAGATCGGCACCGTGCCCAGGATGACCGGGCATCGCGAAAGCAGCTCGACGCGAATCCGATCGAGATCGGTTCCGGTCGACAAGTCCATCGCCGAATCGGCGCCAAACCGCACCGCGGTGTAGAGCTTGTCGATCTCTTCGGCCAGAAACTGATGGAAGTTTGAGGCGCCGATATTGGCGTTGACCTTGGTCCGCAGCCGTTTGCCGATTCCGATCGCGCGGAACTGATGATGGATATTATGCGGGATCACCAGCTCGCCGCTGGCGACCAGATCGCGAATCTCTTCCGGTGCGAGGCCCTCGTCCTCGGCCACCTCGCGCATCTGCTGGGTAATCGTGCCCTTTCGCGCGGCCTCTAGTTGAGTCATCGTTGGCACCTCTGATTTCTGATATAGGCACTGGCGCGGCGCAAAGCCGACGCCAGGCAATCGTCATCGCAGCCTGCCGTGCCGCTGGGTTTGCCCGCGCCGAGCTTGCAATCCGATTCGGCACCGCATTCGCATCAGCCACGCCCGGCGGACGCGACCGATGCTAGACACATACTGGCAACACTATACAACTTACCGCAATCCGTCGACAAAGAGGCCGCGGCCTCTCGTGGCAGCCCACCGTAAAGGCGTGCGCCACCCTCAGCGATCGAAAATGATCCGAGCTCGCCAATCCCCGTTGGGGGCGGGCGCAACCTCCAACTGATGATAGGTCACGGCCTTGATCTCGCCCCGAAACTCGTGGCGTGCGGGATCGAATCGCTCGCCGGTCAGGCGTGCGGTCAGTTCGCCGCCGCGATCGTCGACCGCCGCTTCCAGCCAGATAAATCCATCAATCAGAAATAGATTCAGTGCCGCCGCCAGCAAGTCGTGCATCAGATCGCAGTCGTTATCCGCCGCCGCCGAGATGGTGCGGCTTTCGACCGCGCGAATCTCCTCGCCGGCCACCATCAGCCTGCCCAACGCGACGACTGCGCGGGCAAATAGTTCGGGCCGCGACGGCGCAACGATCTCGACGCCGACGTCGCCGGTATGCTCGAACTCGACAAAAAAGTCCTGGCTCGTCGACGTGGCCATAAGCTTTCTCCCTTGGTCTGGGAGAACGAAGCCTTTGCTAGATCGCGAATCCGCCGTTAGGGCTGAGTACCTGACCGGTCATGTAAGAGCCGTCATCTGACGCGAGGAACAAGGCGGCAGAGGCGATCTCGCGTGCCTCCCCAAAGCGTCCGAGCGGCGTCATCGCAACCGCCAACTGGCGGATCTCGTTGCGCAGCACCGCCGTCATCGGCGTTTCGATGAAACCCGGCGCGATACAGTTCACCAGGATGCCGCAAGAAACGACCTCGCGCGCAACCGCCTTGGTGAACGCGATGATCCCGCCCTTGGCCGCGCAGTAATGCGCCGATCCCGCCAGGCCGACGGTTCCGGCGACGGAGCCGAGATTGATTATCCGGCCGGACTTCTTAGGGATCATGATTTTTAGCGCTTCACGTGTGAAGTAAAAGGTGCCGTCCAGATGAATAGCGATCATCTCGTGCCAGCCCTCATCGCTCAACTCGACGGTGGCTTCGGGGAAGCGCTCGGCGTGCGCGATGCCGGCGTTGTTGATCAGCACGTCGATCGTGCCGAACTTGGCAACGAAGTCGTCAACAACTTTCTTGGCCGCGACGCTTTGCGCCACGTCAGCCACCAGCGCGATCGCCTCGCCCCCCGCGCGCCCGATTTCAGTGACGACGTTGTGGGCCGATTCGGGCCGGATATCGTTTATGCCGATCCGTGCTCCCTCCCGCGCGAAGGTTAGCGCCGTCTCGCGTCCGAGGCCCGAGCCCCCGCCAGTTATCAGGACCGCCTTTCCTTTGAGCTTCATCGTTTTCTCCCCAGAGTTCGTCGACCACGTTGGTATCGTACCGCTTACTTCTTGCCCTCCTTGAGCTGGCGTTTCCAATCCAGGCGCCGGGCTTCGGCGCCCGCGGCTTCGGCCTCCTGAATCATGCCTTTCTTCTGGTAGAACATGCTCAGATTGGTGAACGCCAGGATGTCCTCGGGATCGCGCTCGATCGAGCGCTTGGTCAACGCGATCGCGGCGTCGAGATCGCCCTTGGCCTGATAGCACATCGTCAGGCCGTGAATCGCGTCGTCGAAATTGGGATCGAGTTCGAGTGCTTGTTTGTAGAGCGCTATCGCTTCGTCGTATTTGTTCTCCGCGTACAGATCGACGGCGTCGTCGCAGAGTTGTTCCTTATCGGCCATCGCAGCCTCCGAGCCCGAAAATTTCTTGGGGACGGTCATGCCTTGTATATAATAAACCTGGTCGCGGCAGAAACGTTCGCTTCGCGGCTCTCGAATCGATCGCTATCCGTTTGCCGACGGCGAGAGTAGCGGCGGAGGTAAACATCAACCAAGCGAGGAGAATCCTATGACCGTAACCGCATCGTCGCAGGTGGCCGTAGTCGTGGGAATCGGGCCGGGCCTGGGCGCCGCGCTGGTCCGGCGCTTCGCCCGAGAGTATCGCGTGGCGATGATCGCGCGCACCGCCGGCTACATGGACAAGCTCGGCGTCGAGATCCGCGCCGCGGGCGGCGCCGCCGCCAGCTTTCCGGCCGACGTCGGGGTCGCCGAGCAGGTTGCCGCATCGTTCGAGAAGATTCGCCGCGAGCTGGGCGCGCCCGAGATTCTGCTCTACAACGCCGGCGCCGGCCCGTTCGGCTCAATCGCGGAAGTGTCGCCGGAAGATTTCGAAAGCTGCTGGCGCGGCAACGCATTCGGCGCTTTCCTATGCGCCAAGCAAGTGTTTGGCGACATGGTCGCGCGCGGCCGCGGCGTGATGCTGTTCACCGGCGCGACCGCCGGAGTCAAAGCCGGCGCGCGCTCCGCAGCCTTTGGACCCGCGAAGTTCGCGCTACGCGGATTGGCACAATCGATGGCGCGTGACCTCGGGCCCAAGGGCGTTCACGTCGCGCATATCAACGTCGACGGTGTGATCGATATTCCTGGCCGAAGCTTCCCCGGCTTCAAGCCGGAAGACATGCTGAAGCCCGACGCTATCGCCGAAACATATTGGCATCTCGCCCATCAGGACCGCAGCGCCTGGACGATGGAACTCGAGGTCCGCCCCTTCAAGGAAAAATTTTGATCAGCGGATCGGGTCGATCAGCACTCCCGGATTGAGGATTCCGCGCGGATCGAGCGCGTGCTTGGCGGCCTGGAGAGCGCGAAGCCGTCCTCCCTTTAATTTCGCCACGGTTTATTTCGGCAGCAGCGTTAGTCTTCAAAATAAGGCCGGAACAGTTCCTCGAACCGGCGATGCATCCATAGACGTTCTTCGGCGGCACGGTTGCCCTGTTCGGCAATTACGGCGACAGCGCACATGGCGCCTTGCAGTCCGAGCATGATGTCGCTATCAGACGCGAACATAGCCGCCCGTGCGGCAGCATAAGCTGGGCCGTCGCCAGCGTCGGCCGCTATTTTGGCGAGATTCCGAGCCGCATCTAATTCCGCAAGAGGGGCTTTGCTTCGTGCTAGTCGCCGCGAAACGTCAATTGCTCGGCGAGGCCGCTCATCTCCTGGGCACGCTTGTTCGTAAATCGGGAGAAGGCGCTCGGCGCAGTCACAGGCCAAGGTCCGAAGCGCACCGCTAACATCGAACGCTCGCAGCAATTTTTTCGTGACACTGATCTGGGAGGTTCCAAAGTTGGCATCGATTTTGACTTCGACAGGCTCCGAGACCTCAAAAACGCATGCTATTGGCCCGAGCCCGTGCATTAACGCGTCCCACAGCGTAGGCGACGATTCATAGCCGTCTACGTGATTCATGAAACATTCGTCGTCTCCGCACCTGAAAGGCACGAATGTGCGTGTCTCGCCAACAGACCAAGGCAGCCGGCTTTCCAAACAAGGATGTTCGTCAGACCACATATCGGAACCGAGCAACTGATAGGCCTGAACACGCGTTTCCATGTTGCCTCCGAAGAGGTTCAATTCTCAGCGCCGTAGCGGCTCCGGCATCAACGCGCTGCTCCGCTGCCAGGCTCGACGCGCAGCGCTAGCGAATCGGATCGATCAGCACTCCCGGATTGAGGATTCCGCGCGGATCGAGGGCGCGTTTGGCAGCCTGGAGAGCGCGCGCGAAGCCGTCGGGCCGTTGGCGATCGTACCATCGGCGATGGTCGCGGCCGACCGCATGATGATGCGTGATCGTGCCGCCCAGCCGGATCAGCGTATCCGACGCCGCGAGCTTGATCTCGTTCCACTGATCGATTTCGCTGCCCCGGCGGCCGGGCGCGAGGATAGTGTAATACGGCGCCGGCCCATCCGGGTAGATGTGAGTGAAGCGGCAAGTCACGGTGCCGGTGTCGGCAACCTTTGCCACCGCCGCCCGCGTCGCCTCCATCACCTGTGCGTGGAAATCCGGGAACCGCTCCCACGTGATCGCGGTCTCGAAGGTTTCGCTGATGACGCTCATCGCGATCAGCACGTCGCGGACGTAGGGAGCGTTGAGGAAGGTCTGGCGCCATGCGCCCGCCGCGCCTTCCTGCGAGGCTCCCTTATCGGTGCGCGTCTTCACCGGTTCGGCGGGAATCTTGCCGCCGTGATCGGCGCAGCATTCGAGCGCGCGCGCCATCCAGGCGTCGACATTGTGATCGGCTGACTCGAACGTCAGCACCAGGATAGCCGCCGTGCCGTCGCCGGCGCTGGCCGACAACGCCTCGCCCGGATCGAGCAATCGACAGTTCGCGGGATAAAGGCCGGCCTGCGAGATCGCGCGCGCGGCGTTGGCGCCCGAAATAAAATCGGGGAAGGGCACCGACGTGGTTGCGCGCATCGTGGGCCGGTCCTGCAATCGCATCCAGGCCTCGGTGATAATGCCGAGCGTGCCCTCAGAGCCGATAAACATCCGATCGGGACTTGGCCCGGCGCCGGAGCCCGGCAATCGGCGCGACTCGATGATTCCGGTCGGCGTCACCACGCGCGTCGATTCGACGAAGTCGTCGATATGCGTATAGAGCGACGCGAAATGGCCGCCCGAGCGCGTCGCGATCCATCCGCCGAGCGAGGAAAATTCGAACGACTGCGGAAAGTGGCGCAGCGTCAGGCCGTGCGGACGCAACTGATCTTCCAGCGCCGGGCCGAACACGCCCGCCTGGATTCGTCCCGCGCGTGAGACGCGATCGATTTCGAGCACCTTGTTGAGATGGCGCAGATCGATCGATACCACGCCGCGATAGCTGCTGTCGTCCTGGATTGGTCCAAGGCCGCTGACCACGCTCGATCCGCCGCCGAACGGAATCACCGCGGCGTTGGCGCCGTCGCACCACTCCAGCAGCTGCACGATATCCTGCTCCGAGCGCGGGAACGCGACGACGTCGGGCGGATAGCGAAAATCGCGGCGAAACATCCGCACCCCGTCGCTGTACGATCTGCCGTAGGTATGCGCCGCGCGATCGTATTTATCGGTCGAGCAAATCGCGGCCAGCGCCGAAGGCGGCGACAGCCGGGGCGCGCGCAGATTGAGTTCGTCCAGCGTCGGCGGCGGCACGGCCTTCAATTCGGCCACGCCGAAACGCTTGGCCATCTTCTCGGCCAGCCGCTTTTGCGAATCGCGGTCAGGTCCCTGATCCTCGTAACCCCAGCCCCAAAACTTGAGTCTGCGTTCCGCCATCGCCGATCCCTGCCTTTCGCGAAAATTTGAGTGGTCAAACTTCGCGCACGATTGTGCGCCCAGCTTCGGCCAAAGCGCAAATCCCCGAGATAGGGCGAACGAGCGCCGAATCAGCCCTTCAGCAATCGTTCGAGATTCGCGCCCTCGCGCTTTCTGAACTCCACCGCCACGCGCAGCCGCTCGAGATGCTGGTCGATCGTCTTACCCGCCTGCTTGACCTTGTGCGTGGCGAAGAACTCGCGAACTTCGTCTTCGAGCGTCGCGAGCGCGATCACGCCCTCGCACATGCGCGGTATCGAGTTCTCCGGATAGCGCTCGACCATCGTGTCCCAGTTGCGTTTGAAAAATCGCCAGGCCTCTTCGCGGCATACGGTGTTGTACATCAACGAATGCATCAAGTATGGCGCGTTCTGGGTGCGCACCTCGCCGCTGAGCGTCAGCTCCATCGTGGCGCGTAGCAGCTCGATACGGCGGAAGGCGGCCAGCGAGAACAGGTAGCGCTGCTCCTCCTGCGGATTGCGAGCTGTCTTAAAGTTGTCCTTGAAGTCGCGATACTCGGCTTCGCCACCGCTATAGGAGATGATCGAGATCAGCGCCGGTACCAGGTTGCGATCGACCGACGAGCCGTCGCGGCGGTAATCGGCGTAGAGCCGGCGCGCCCGCTGCCAGCAATCGCTATCGGCGCCGAGCGTGCCGAGCGCGCCGAGGATGTTGGCGCGCAACTGGCTCTGCAATTCGTCTTCGCCGGGACGTGGCGCCCATCCCAGGCGTGCCGCGGCCAACGCCAGCATCTCGCGAACCCTGGCTTGCAAAGCGGGCCGCGCGTCCTCGTTAATCACCATGTCGAGGTAGTTGAAGGCACCGAGCAACGCCCGCCACACGTTGAGGTCGGTTTCATCGCGAAACAGCCGCGCCATCGTCAGGAATTCGGCCAGCGGCGTGAGCCCGGCGACGACCGCTGCCCAGGTGTCGCTGACCAGCCCGAAACGCTCGATCGGCGCAAGCTCTGTCAGTGCCGAATTCAGCGCGGCCAGCATCTCCGGCGCGTAGCGCGAGCGATAGAACCCATGTCCACCTTCGTTGACGATTCCCCATTGGATACGGCCGGGAAGCTCGAGCGTGGCTTCGGTCTCGTCCAGTATAATCTTGTGAGTGCTGACTCCGTGCTCGGTGCGAACCTTCACCATCACCGGCACATGCCAGAGCTGGGCGTTGGTCTGGCCATCGGCGATATAGGCGAACCGCTTCTGGCTCAGTACGATTCCGCGTCCGTCGGCCGCGGGCCTGACGCTGACGATCGGAAATCCGGGCTGGAAGATCCACGAATCCATCAGCTTGCGCACCGGCTGTCCCGAGGACTCTTCGAGCGCGTCCCACAGGTCGGTGGTTTCGGCGTTGGCGTACTGATGCTTGCGCAGGTAGAGCGCGATTCCCTTGCGGAACTCTTCGGCGCCGAGATACTGCTCGAGCATCCGCAGCACCGACGCGCCCTTTTCGTAGGTCAGAACGTCGAACATTCCGCCGGCTTCGCTGGCTGCGCGCACCGTATATTCGATCGGGCGCGTGCTATGGAGCCCGTCCACCGCCATTGCCGCGCCGCGCGACATGCCGAAGCTCACCCATCGCTGCCATTGCGGCTTCCAGGCGTCCACCGCCAGCATCTCCATGAATGTCGCGAACGCCTCGTTCAGCCAAAGGCCGTTCCACCATTTCATGGTGACCAGATCGCCGAACCACATATGGGCGTTCTCGTGCGAAACTACGTCGGCGACGCGTTCGAGCTCGGAGCGCGAGGCGGTCTTCTCGTCGACCAGCAGGGCGGTTTCGCGAAACGTGATGGCGCCCAGGTTTTCCATCGCGCCCGAAGCGAAATCCGGAATCGCGATCAGATCGAGCTTGTCACCGGGATACTTGAAGCCGTAATAGTCGGCGAAGAACTTGAGCGAGAAAGCGCCGATTTCGCGCGCCCAATTCGTGAGCGGCCGCTTGCCGGGCACGTGAACGATCCGGAGCGGCGCACCGTCGACATCAACCGCGTCGGTAGCTTCGAACTCGCCCACAACAATCGCCACCAGATAGGTGGACATCCGGATCGTTTCTTTGAACGTAATCTCCTGCTTGCCGTCGCCAAGCCGCCGCTGGCCCTCGATAGCAGTGTTGCCAATCGCGGTCAGGCCATCGTCGATCACCAGGCTTAGCTTGAAGCTCGCCTTGAGCGCCGGCTCGTCCCAGCATGGAAAGGCGCGGCGCGCGTCGGTTGCTTCGAACTGGGTCGCTGCGACCCTGTGGGTCTGCCCAGCCGAATCCTTGTATTGGCTGCGATAGAAGCCGTGGAGCTTATCATTCAGGATGCCGCGAAAAACGACGGTTAACCGCCACGCGCCCGCGTCGAGCGTCTCGCCGAAACGCAGTCGGGCGCGCTCGTTTGCCGCATCGAGATCGATCGCGACGGCCGCGAGCCGCCGCCCGGCGCGCTCGACCTCGGCTTTATCGATCTCGAGCTCGATAGCGTTGAGCACAACCTCGGCGGTCGGCTGATGAACCGTTATCGCTACGGTTTCTTCGCCGGCGAACGTGAACGCTCGCAGGTCCGGGACCAGGCGAATCTCGTAACGCTCCGGAGTTACGCTCGTGGGCAGCCTATAATCTTCGGCCGTGACGCTGGTTACCGCCGCTTCCTGATCGTGCATCGATGATGGCTCCTTCCCTTAACGAAAAGCTTTGCATACTTGGCAGAAGGATTGAATCCTTCTACCTAGGCGAGAGTCCGGTTAGCGCTTGCCCGGTTGCGGCGCCTGGGCCATCTCGGCGAAGGTCGTCAGTCGCACGCCGTGCGCGTCGAGGGCCGCACGAAGCCCAGGGCTGGTCAGTAATTCGACCTCAATCTGAGCGTGCGGCGACGGCGGTAATCCGCCGACGTCGGCGGCGGGATGAAAATAAAGCTCGGTCGTGCCCTCGGGCAGCCGCGCGATCAGGCCCAGCAGATAGCTTTCGCTGAAGTTGCCGCTCTGATGGAGTCCGAACAGCCAATCGGTCGAGCGAATCCCGCGTTCGGCCATCTTGCGCCGGGCGCGCGCCGAAAGCGAACGAAAGATCACCGCCCCGACGAGCTTGCGCCGGAGATGGTCGCGCGCCAACGCGAGCGTGGTGAAAACCGGCTCGCGCGGCAGCCTGAGGCACGGCACATGATATTCGGCGGCGAGATCGATCAGAATATCGGCCACCACCGGATGGACATGGATGTTCAAGTGGCCGTCGATGTGATTGAGACTGCCGGTCAGCTTCAAGTGCCGTTCAATTTGCGCGCGGCATTCGGCGCGAAGCTTGTCGCGCAACTTGCGATCGAAAAAATATTTGAGCCCGGCAATCGTCGGATTGTCCCCGAAGCGGCCGTTGGCGTCGACGATCCCGCCGAGCTCGGTATGTGGCATCGTGCTCGATCCCTGGCACAGCACGAGATGCAATCCGACGTCGAGCTTCGGGAGATCCCTCGCCGCTGCGACCGCGGCCTCGCACGCGCTTGCTGTGACCATCAGGCTTGCGCTGGTCAGCACGCCTTCGCGATGCGCCCGGATTACCCCGGCGTTGACTTCAGGCGATAGCCCAAAGTCATCGGCGTTGACGATCAGTGCCTTCATGGCGGCATCAGGCGCGACGGCGCCGGCGGAATCGCGGAGGGCCGCCAATAGCCGCGCTTGCCCGCTCGAGTTGTTGCTATGAAAGCGTGGGGAGCGCGACGCGCGCTTGACGAGGCCATCCGCACGCGCAATTTTGCTCGCAACGTGACCGCCGCTCAAGAACCGTCGAGAATTCTGATCTTCTATGCGTTTGCGCGCGAGCTCGCCCATTTCAAGCACAGGCTCGAAGCTCGCTCCGCGCTCGAGACCGAAGGACTGCACGGCTTGCGCGGCCGTATCGGGAAAGCGGAGCTCACGCTGGTAGCCACCGGGATGGGAGCGATGCGCGCCCGCCAGACCGCTCACCGCGCGCTTGAGATCTTTTCCGGCACGAAGCTGATCATCTCCGCCGGTGTCGCTGGCGCTCTGTCCGAAGGGCTTGAACCCGGTGACGTAATCATCGCCGATCGGCTGCTGCTTGGCGGCAAGGAAAGCTTCAGGGCCGATCACATTCTGGCGCTTGAGCCGGAGCAGGTGCGCGCCGCCGAGTACGCGATGCGCGAAGCGAAAGTGCGCTTCGCTACGGGCGCGATGCTTACGGCCAGCCGAGTGCTGGCAGACAGCGCGGCCAAGCGTCTTGCCAAGGAACAGAGTGGCGCGATCGCGGTTGATATGGAGAGCGCGGTGCTGGGCCTCGAGGCCGCGGCGCGCGGCATCCCGTTCGTGTGCGTGCGCGCGGTGCTCGATACCGTTGATGACGAGATCCCGGCGGCAGAACTCGGCGCTGCCGACGGCCGGGTAAGGCCGCTCGCAGCCACCGCATTCCTGGTTCGCCATCCTGCGACGATACTCAAGCTGCCGCGGCTGATGCGCAATCTGTCCCGCGCGACTGCTCGTCTGGCAGACGCTCTAGACGCGATAACTCGAAACGCCTGAGGCGATCGCGCCGCCGTTTCGCGCGCTTTCGAGCGCGCTCAAGGCACGCTTCGCGAAGAATCGCCGACCGCGGCCGCTTCGAAATCGAAATTGGTCGCCGCCTGATTTTCGAAGACCGTTCTCAGGTAGGGGAAGTCGGCGAGATGGCGCGCGATCGCGGCGGCGTCGCCATAAGTATCCGCTCGCGTCAGAATATTGATCAGCAACGCCAGGAACGGAACGAAGATAAACACGCTCGCCCAAGCGATCTCGGCGGCTCCGATCCAGAACAGCATCGTGATGCCGAAGCCGACGATGCCAGCGTAGAGCCCAAGGCCGAGCAACGCGCGCGACGGAAATCCGGACACGATGCCCATCGGTTTGTGCGGCCCGCGATTCAAGCGCGCGGCGAGCATCTGGAAGATCGCCACCGTCACGGCAGCGACGAAGAACCATCCGAGGTAATTGCTGATCGGCACGCCGAAGTGCGGTCCGGGCGGGTCGTACCAGAAAATTTTGCCGAGAAACCAACGGTTGCCACGCACGCTCAGTGGATCGACGACGAGGTCGATCATGGTCATGAACGTCGCCGCCATCAGCCACACTCGCGGCGCGCGCCGAAGCTTCCACGTGTCGAGGATGCGCAGGTCGAATCCGCGGCGGTAAAGCGGCGAGCTTGCGAGCAGCGCGACGCTGTAACTGACGAACGACAGGAACGTGAACGAGAGCGAGTCCATCAGCGGAACGCCTGCGACCCAAAGCTCGCGCCCGCGCGTTGCCTCGATGTAATGATAGAGACCGAAGGGGAAGCCGTTGTGTATCGAACTCCATTCGCACGCGAGCGCCACCGCGTAGGTCAGCGCCGTGAACAGAATCGTGGTACGCAATCCGAAGTTGATAATCGCGATGAACAGATAGCTGGCGAGAAACACGAACACATAGGGGCGCAATACGATCGTCGATAGCAGCAGGTTCATGGCATTCCATGCCAACGGGGAGACTGCTCGCGTTGGTCGAGTTTTCGGTTACCAACCGCTGCGCAGGCGAGCCCGGCCTTCTTAGAAATCACTTGGCGCACGCGCCGGATTCCCGATAATAGGCGATCGCGCGAGCCAGCGCGTCATCGATCGAACGCGGCGCGTAGCCCAGCTCTCGATTCGCCTTGCCCGAATCGAAGAACATACGCTTGCGCGCCATCCGCACCGCGGTCAGGCTCGCTCGCGGCTCGCGCTTGGTTATGGTTCGCGCGACCGCTTCCGCCGCGAGCGCGAAGGCGTAAGCGAACGCGTACGGGATCTTGAGCTTCGGTGCGGGAACACCGGAAATCGCCGCCAGACGCTGAAACACTTCGCCAAGCGTCAGGTTCTCGCCGCCCAGGATGTACTTTTCGCCGATCTTGCCGCGCTGCGCGGCGAGCAGATGGCCGCGCGCGACATCTTCGACGTCGACGAGATTCAGGCCGGTGTCGAGGTACGCCGGCATGCGGGCGTTCAGGAAATCGACGATAACTCGTCCCGTTGGCGTGGGCTTGTAATCGAACGGACCGACCGGCGTCGAAGGATTGACAATCACCACCGGCAGGCCGGCGCGTGCGGCCTCGACCGCGGCTTGCTCGGCGAGGAACTTGGAACGTTTGTACGCGCCGACCATGTCCTCGATCGAAACCGGAACGTCCTCGCGGCCGGGACCGTCCGGCGGAATTCCGAGCGTACCGACGGTGCTGGTATGAATCACTTTCGCGACGTTGGCGCGCCGCGCGGCAGCGAGCACGTTTCTGGTGCCGTCGAGATTGGTGGCGTACATCGGCGCTTCATCCAGCAGCCACAGCCGATAGTCAGCCGCGACATGATAGATCTCGTCACACCCCTCGGCAGCGCGCGCGACGGAATCAGGATCGCGCAAGTCGCCGACCAACGGTTCGCAGTTGACGCCGCGCAAAGTGCGAACGTCGGCGCCGGCGCGGAGCAGAACGCGGACGGTGCGGCCTTCCTGAAGCAGCGCGCGAACGACGTGGCATCCGACGAAGCCGTTGCCTCCAGTTACCAGCGCTCTACGTCCGGCCATCGCTCAGCCCCTCGCTTCCGAGCGCGCGCTCTCGACGCGAGCGATCACGGCGGCCGCCGCCGCGCGGCCGGAAATCACCGCGCTCTCGATCGTTGCGGGCAGGCCGGTTTGGATCCAATCGCCGGCGAGGAACAGATTGGGGATCGGCGTCACCGTGCCCGGACGGATCGCGTGCGAATCGGGCGCCGGCGCCATCGTCGCCTGTTTCTCCTTGAGCACCAGCGCTTTTATTACCTTGGCCTCGCGCGCCGCAGGCACCATCGCGCGGAGGTCGTCCATCACCTGGTCGAGCAACTCTTCGTTCGACCGATCGACCAGCGCGCGTGCCCCGCTGATCACGAAGCTGAGATATCCGGGATGATGGTCGCCGCTTTGAGCGAAAATCTTGCGTTTGTTGAATAGCCACTGAGTAGTGGTGCCGATGAATCCGACAAAAGCGGAATCGATTACTTCGCGATCCAGCCAGACGTGAACGCAGATAATCGGCGAGTATCGCAGCCCGGTTATGCGCGCGAAGAACGGATCGTCAGCGATGCCCGGTGGCAGCATCTGCAGCAAAGGTCCCCACGGCACCGCCGCGATAAAGTTGGCAGCATTGAGGCTGCCGCCATCGCGCAATCGGACGCGCTCGATTACGCCGCCGACGCCGAGTTCGAGCGCTTCGACGCCGGTGCGCGACGTCACCACGCCGTCGCGACGCTGGATAAACTCCGCGGCGGCAGCGCAATAAAGATCGCTCAGCCCGACCTTGGAGTAGACGAAGGCCGAGTCGCGGCGGCGCGCGAAGAAGGCGCGTTTCAGCACCTCGGCAAGCGGCGCCGATGATGCGAGTTTCGGCTCTTCGTTCAGCGTCGCGATAGTCAGCGGATACCAAAAGCTCTGGCGCGCGCGTTCCGACTGGCCCAGACGGTCCATAAGAGTTGCGACGTCGGTTTGTTCGAGCGCGGGGTGATCCGAGCGGCGCATTGCGAGCAGTCGTAATCCAGCCCGCAGGAGGCTCGCTCTTTCGCGGAGACTCAGATGTCCGTAGCGCAGCACGGCGGCGGTCATATGGAACGGGCCGGGTAGGCGCCCGGTGCGAAGGGTCGCGCGCGCTCCGCCTGGTGCGACCATTTCGATCTCGAGATTTTCGAGGAAGACCAGCTTGTCGTAAGTGCCAATCTTTTTGAGGAAATCGAGCGTCTCGGCGTAGCATCCCATCAGCACGTGCTGGCCATTATCGACGAAATCACCGCTCTCAGGATCGATAAACGAGTAGGCGCGGCCGCCCAGCGCCGGCTTGCGCTCGAGTACCGCGACGCGAAAGCCGCGCTCGGCCAGCGCGACGCCTGCGCTCAGGCCGGCGAAGCCTCCGCCGATTACAACCACGTCGCGGTCGTCCGCCATCGGGCTTTGCTAGCGCGCGAGAGACCAGCGGTGCGCGCTGGCCCACGCGCGTCCGACCAGGAAGAGCTTGCGCGGCGTTGACAGTCGATGGCGGTGGTCGAGCACGCGATAGTTCGAATCGACGATCTGCCGCAGGATCGCACCGTAGATAAGACGCATCGCCTCCGCCGCCAGCAGCGTTGGGCGGTCCTCGGCCGGCAGTGCCCGCTCGGCCTGTTCGTAATATGATTGCGCGCGCTCGGCCTCGAATCGCATCAGGCGCTCGAAGCGATCGCTGTGCGTGGCGGCGAGGATTTCCTGTTCACTGACGCCGAAGCGCGCCAGGTCTTCGAGCGGCAGATAAATCCGCCCGCGGGCCGCGTCTTCGCTCACGTCGCGCAGGATATTGGTGAGTTGAAAGGCGATGCCGAGGTTCTCCGCGTACAGGCGCGTTTGCTGGTTGCGATAGCCGAAGATCTCGATGCAGATCAAACCCACCGCTGAGGCGACGCGATAGCAGTAAAGGCGGAGCTCGTCGAAAGTTGAGTAACGTTTGCGCTCCAGGTCCATCTCGACGCCGGCGATCACTTCCTCGAACCAGCGCCGCGGGATGTTGAAGCGCGCGGCGCTGTCGGCCAGCGCGCGCGAGATAGCTCGGGTCGGCGCACCGCCGTAAACGCGATCGAGTTCTTCGCGCCAGCGCGCGAGAAGGCTTGCCGCGTCACCGATAGTCTCGTCGTCGGCGATATCGTCGATGAAGCGGCAGAAGGCATAAACGGAATAGAGCGCGCGGCGGCGCTCGGCCGCCAGCAGCATGAACGCATAGTAGAAGTTGGAAGAAGAGCGGCGGGTTATTTCGGCGCAGCGCGCGAAATCCGCCTCAAGCTGGCGCGAATCAATCGCGCTTATCGCTGCATCCGGAGCCAAGTGCTCAGACCTCCAACCGCCCGCCAAGCGCGTGCCATCCGAGCTTCAGGTAGTCGAATTTGCTTAGCGTCGGACGCCGGCGGAAAACGTCGTAATCAACTTTTTCGATCGCGCGCAGGATGGCAAGCCCGCCGCCCGCGAACATCAGGATGTCGCGCTTAAGACGCCTGTCGACGAGGCCGCTCAGCGCCGCGCCGCTGCGCAGCAGATCGCGCGCGAACGCGACTTCGTGTGCCATCAGCTCGGCAAAATTACGATTGACGACTGCGCGATCGAGTTCCTCGACGCTGTAGCCGAATCGCTCCATATCGCGGCGCGGAAAATAGATTCGCCCTTTGGCGCGATCGATCGCGACGTCCTGCCAGAAGTTGGCTAGCTGCAAGCCGCTGCAGATCCGATCGGAGAGTTCCTGGCGCTCAGAGTCGCGATAGCCGAATAGGTATAGCACCAGCCGCCCGACCGGATTGGCGGAGTAACGGCAGTAGCCCAGCACGTCCTCGATAGTATCGAAGCCTTTGAAATCGACGTCCGAGCGGAACGCGCGCAGCAGGTCGGCGAACGGCTCGCGCGGGATATTGAAGCGCATAACAGTGTCGGCAAGGGCCACGAACACCGGATGGCGCGGCGTGCCAGCGTAAGCGAGGTCGAGTTCGCGCTCCCATCCGTCGAGCTTGGCGAGGTCATGCTCTTCGTCGGCGAAGTCGTCGGCCATTCGCGAGTAAGCGTAGATGGCATACATGTGCGGGCGCATCGCGCGCGGCATCAGCCACGACGCAATCGTGAAATTTTCGTAATGGGAACGGGCGAGCCGCGCGCACCACTCGTAGGCGTCGGCGAGCGCCTGCTCCGGCGCCGGCGCGATGCCGGCGCGACCGTGCTCGGCAATCGCGCGCTCCGAGGCCATCGCGTTCAGGCTGCGATCAGCTCGCGCGCCGCCGCGCGGGCCCATCGGTCAACCTCAAGCGAGTCCTCGAGGCTCGGGGCGGGCCGACAGTCATGGCGTTGCATGACAGCTTCGATGTGACGCGGGATATCGACGAACCGAACCCTATTTGCCAGAAAGGCCGCCACCAACTCTTCGTTCGCGGCATTGAGGCACGCAGGCATCGTGCCGCCCGCATCCAGCGCCTCGTACGCCAGCCGCAGACACGAGAACCGTTCGAGATCGGGAGCTTCGAAGGTTAGCTTCGCGCACTCCAGCAACGAGAGCGGCTTCAGATGGGTGAGCGGCAGACGCTCGGGATAGGCGAGGGCGTAAGCAACCGGTATCGCCATGTCGGGAATCGCCATCTCGGCGATCACCGATCCGTCGATCATCTCGACCATCGAATGAATCACACTCTGTGGGTGAACCACCACCGAGATGCGTTCGGGCGGGAGATCGAACAGCCACCGTGCTTCGATAACTTCGAGCCCCTTGTTCATCATCGTGGCCGAGTCGATCGTGATCTTGTTGCCCATGTTCCAGGTCGGATGGTTGAGCGCATCGGCGATCGTGATCGACGAAAAGCGCTCGCGGGGAAGCTCGCGGAACGGTCCGCCCGACGCGGTCAGGACGACACGCTTCACCGTCGCGCGATCGCGTCCTTCCAGGCATTGAAAAATCGCGTTGTGCTCGCTGTCGACCGGAAGCAATCGGACGCCGCGAGCGCGGGCGGCGCTTGTTACCAGCTCGCCCGCAACGACCATGACTTCCTTATTGGCGAAAGCGATATCTTTGCCGGCTTCGATCGCGCCCAGCGTCGGACGCAGCCCGAGTGCACCCACCATCGCCGAGACCACCATTTCGGCCTCGGGATGAGTCGCGACAGCGAGCGCGCCCTCCGGGCCGGACGTGATCTTGACTTCAGCCGGTCCCAGGACGGCGCGGAGCCGATGCGCAAGCTCGGCCGTCGCGACTGATACCAACTCGGGATGGAAGCGTCGAATCTGTTTGGCCAGCAGTTCGAGATTATTCCCTGCCGCCAATGACGCGACGCGAAAGCGATCGCTGAAGCGGCCCACCACATCCAGCGTGGTCACTCCCACGGAGCCGGTGGAGCCGAGTATCGCGAGCGTCTTCATCGAATTCGCACACGCCCTACGAGTGCATTTCAGCGAGGCGGCGGCGGAAGCGGCCCAACGCCATCAGCGGAAAGTAGTGCGGGTACAAGTAATAACGCAAATAGAAATGATTCGGAAATCCGGTGCCGGTGAAGGCCTGTTCGTCCCAGGCGCCAAAGGCATTCTGGCGTTCCACCAGCCATCTGACGCCGCTTCTCACGTTGTCGCTGATAGCGTCTTCGCCCGCCAGCAGGCCGATCAACGCCCATGCGGTTTGCGACGCGGTGCTTTCGCCGCGGCCGTGCCAGAACGGGTCCTTGTCGCTAAGGCAGCTTTCGCCCCATCCGCCGTCGGGATTCTGCCTTTGCTTGAGCCATCGCACCGCGCGCTGGATCCATTCTTGATTGAGGTCTACGCCGATCGCGCGCAATCCCGCCAGGGCGGAGAAAGTGCCGTAAATATAATTGACGCCCCATCGCCCCCACCACGAGCCGTCGATTTCCTGCTCGCGCTTGAGCCAATCGATAGCGCGGCGCGCTGTTGGATGTTCGGCGCGATAGCCCAGCGCGCCCATCATCTCCAGAACCCGCCCGGTAAGATCGGGGCAGCTTGGATCGGTGACCGCCTCGACGTCGGCGAATGGCGCCTGACTAAGCCAGTGCGAGTCGTTGTCAACGTCGAAGGCAGCGAACCCGCCGTCGCGCGACTGCATGCCGATCACCCAGTTGCAACCGGCGCGAATCGCACGTTCCTTGGCCTCGCGATCGCCGATCGCGGTGCTAGCCAGCACGCACAGAATTACAGCCGAATCGTCCACGTCGGGGTAATGATCGTTGAAAAACTGGAATGCCCATCCGCCCGGCTCGAGGTCTGGCCGTTTGACCGACCAATCGCCGCGTCTGAAAACCTGATTGTCCAGGAACCATCTGGCCACTTTGGCGAGCGATTCGTCACGCGGGCTGAGATCGGATTCAAGCAGCGCCTTGGCGGCCAACGCGCTATCCCAGTTGGGGGATACGCACGGCATGCACAGCGCTTTGTCGCCGAAGTCCCAGATCAGCTCGCGCGAGGCTTCGAGCGCTTTGCGGACCACGGGATGCTCGTTGCGGTAGCCGAGCGCCTTGAGCGCCATCGTGCTCAGCAAGTAGCAAGGCTCGATTCCGCCCCACGAGCCATTGGCGTCCTGACGCTGTAGAATCCAGCTTTCAGCGCGCTGGATGGCGCGATCGCGCAAGCCCTTGAGATGGTGGCGATCATAGAACTTGAGCAGCTTGTCCGCGATGTTGAGCGCGTTGCGCAGCGACAGCAGCCGTCGGCCGCGGAGCGTGGCGAACTTGGTAAAATGAGGTGGCTGGATATAAAGCTCGAGCACGCCCTCGCGATATTCGACTTTGACCGTGGGGCGCATCGCCTGCAACAGCATCAGGCCGAACACCGTGCCGCGCGCCCACGAACTTAGTTCGTACACGTTTCCCGGGGACCAGTCGGGAAGCAGCGCCAGTTCTACCGGCACGGCGGGCGTCGCATCCCACGGCACCTGGCCCATCGCGGCCAGGTAAAAGCGCGGCAAGGTGCCTGCGGCAGCGATTCCGCCGCGAGCGAGGATCCAGCGCCGCGCTTTGGCCATCGGCTCGTCGCCGGCCCGCATGCCCGCTAGCTTAAGGGCGAAGTAGGCCTCGATGCTGCTGGAGAGATAGCCTTTGCCGCCGGCGAACAGGTTCCAGCTACCGTCGGGCTGTTGCAATTCCAGCAGCAGGCGCTTGAGCTTGGTTTCGAGCTCCAGATCGACGACGCCCATGAAACGGTTGAAGATGATGAACTCGGCGTTCATCTGGGCGTTGGCTTCAAGCGGCGCGTGCCAATAGCCACGTTCGTTCTGAAGCGAGAGCAGGGAGTGCTGTGCGCGCCCGATCACGCGATCGAGTTGGGTGGGGAAATCGGCCGGCGCGGAATCGATCGCGCGAGCCGCGAAGTTCTCGGCCTGAATGATGTCGCTCATATTTCCGGGCGCGCCGTTTACAACACCCAATTTCTCGTCAGGATCCAGGCCACTCGTGTTCGGGTCCAAGGCGACCATGATTAGGGTATCACCGCGCACTTCAGAATCGCGCCGCGCTCGAGCAACTCGAACATCTCGCCCAACTCGCTCAGGCGCCGGCGGGCGTTGATGATTCGTCCGGCGTTGAGGGTCCTGTCGCGCAGCATCTCGAAGGCGAGCTTGACATCGCGGGGGCGGAAATGAAACGGCGCCAGCAGACTCAGATTGTCGTAATGCATCCGCCGCGTATCGACGCTCAGGCTGGTGTTGGCGGGGCATCCTCCGAAGAACACCACGCGTCCGCCGCGTCTCACCCAGCGCATCGACTCCTGCCATCCCGCGACCTGGCCGGTCGATTCGATCACCAGGTCGGGGCCGTGGCCGCCATTGAGGCGTGACATCTCGTGGGCGAGATCGGCTCGATCGATATCGATCACGAGATCGGCGCCCAGTTCGGCGGCCTTCTTGAGGCGATTCTGTCGGCGGCCGGCGATCACCACCTGGCTTACGCCACGGGCCTTGAGCACGAGCAGATGCAACAGGCCAAACGGTCCCGCTCCCAGAATCAAGGCGGTTTCGAATTTCTCGGCGCGTGCCATCTCTTGAGCGTGGAGCACGCAGGACAGCGGTTCGAGCAGGGCTGCTTCTTCAAACGTCAGCGATGCGGGCTTCTTGAACGCGTTGCGCGCGACCACATGCGGCGGCAACAGGAGATAGTCGGCATAGGCGCCCAGCACCATCTGCTCCATGACTTGGGGGCAGAGATTCTCCTGACCGCGATTGCAGTGGAAGCAATCGCCGCAGGGCGCCGTCGGCGCGGCCATGACAGAGTCGCCCACTTCGAACTTGTTCACGCCCTCGCCGACCTCGACCACCACGCCTGAAAATTCGTGTCCGAACAGCGTCGGCAGATGGAACAGCGGATGGCCGCGGCGGAAGGTCTTCAAGTCTGTGCCGCAACTGAGCGCGCATTTGATCGCGATCAGAACCGCGCCGGGTCCGGGACTGGGCGGTTCGAACTCGCGCAACTCCAAGCGGCCAGGGGCGACCAGCACCGCCTGACGCGGCCGTCCGGTCTCCGTCCACGTGCCCGCACGAGGCGGGCGATGATCGATTGCGATCGCGGCTTGATTATTCACAGATTTCGCTCCACCACGAAGCTTGCGATCCGGCGCAGCGCCTCGGCGCGCTCGTCGAAGGACGAGAGCGCCTGATGCGCGCGGATCACCAGGCTGCGCGCAAACTCACGCGACTGTTCGAGCCCGAGCAATGTGGGATAGGTGGCCTTGCCGCGGGCTTCGTCCTTATGCGTGCGCTTGCCCATCTGTTCGGTCGACGCCTCGACATCGAGAATGTCGTCGGCGACCTGAAAGGCGAGACCCAGCGCACGCCCGTAAGCACTCAACCTTTCCAGCTGATCCTCATCCGCCCCGCCCAGCCGAGCGCCGCCGCGAACCGCAGCCAAAAACAACGCGCCGGTCTTCTTGCTATGCAGATACTCCAATTGGTCGAGATTGGTGGGCACGCCTTCGCTCAAAATATCGATCGCTTGGCCAGCCACCATTCCTCCCGAACCCGCCGCGTCCGCCAACTCCGCGACGACTTCCAGCACCACCGCGGGCGGCACACCTTCTCCGGAGCGGGCCAGCACCTTGAAGGCGTCAGTCAGCAGGGCATCGCCGGCCAGCGTTGCCATCGCCTCGCCGTAGACCTTGTGATTGGTGGGCTTGCCGCGGCGCAGGTCGTCGTCGTCCATGCACGGCAGATCGTCATGGATCATCGAGTAGGTGTGGATCATCTCGAGCGCGCAGCCGAGCCCGGTCGCGTTTTCAAGACGTCCGCCAACCGCTTCGCAAGCCGCCAGGGCCAACACCGGGCGAACCCGCTTGCCGCCGGCGAAAAGACTGTAGCGCATCGCCTCGAACAGCGATGCGGCGGAAGTTCCGGGCTGTTCAGGCAAAGCGTCCGCCAGAGCGGCCTCGATAAACCGGCAGCGCTCCTTCAGATAGTCGGCGAGGACCAAGCCGCCATCACGCGGCGACCCGGTACTCGGGCGGGAAGCTGTTACTCGATCTGACTTGGTGCTTTGCATCGCTTAATCGCTGGGCCCATAACCCGGACATCCGTTCGCTCAACCTCCGCGACTCAGACGCTCGGACGATCCGAACGCATCCCCTCTCGCCACCTTGACCCGCTCAAGAGATGTAATGACGCACCATCTGCCACGTGTCCTTCAGGTTCTTGCCGAAATCGAGCGCCACCGTTCCTTCGAAGCCCGAATGCAACTTGCAGTTGCGGCAGCGGATATCCTGCCTGGTCCGATAGAACTCCCAATCCGTGGCCGCGTGCATTTCTTTGAACGTCCGATAGTGACCGTTCGTTATAAGATAGCATGGACCCTTCCAGCCCTGCGGATTGCGCGTCACCGTCGTCCACGGGCTGCACAAGAGGTCACGCTCGCCGGCCAGAAACTGGAGATATATCGGGGTGTTGATAATCTTGTGATCGGAAGCGAGCTGCTTGATCTGCTTGAACTTGTACGGCATCTCGTCTGCTTTCAGATAGATGTCGTCGTTGGCGAGCACCTGATAGTGGTAGCCGGGCGTGAGCAGCATGCCGTCAACCCGCAGCCCCGTCAGCATCTGGATTAGCTCTTCAATTTCGTTGGAGCTGGTATCGCGGAAAATCGTGGTATTGGTCTGGACCCGATAGCCCAGTTTCTTGAGCAGCTCGATCATCCGAACGCAGGTATCGAACACACCGTCACGATCCACGACGCGATCGTGGGTTGACTTCATGCCGTCGATATGGATGTTGAAGCTGAGATAGGCGTTGGGCTCGACCTGCTTGACGAATCGTTCAAGCAACAGCGCGTTGGTACAGATCTGAACGTGGCGTTTGCGCTCGATCAGCCCTTTAGTGAGCGGCACGATATGCTTATACATGAGCGGCTCGCCGCCGCAGATCGAAACGATCGGCGCGCCCGCCTCCTCCGCTGCCCCCAGCGCCTCTTCGAGCGGCATCTGATCGCGGATCGTGTCTTTGTACTCGACGATCCGCCCGCATCCGACACAGGCCAGATTGCAGGCATGCAAGGGCTCGAGCATCAGCACGATCGGAAAATATTTTTCGCCGGCCCGCTTCTTGGCGTTCATGTAGCGGGCCAAGTCAACCATAAACCTTATAGGAACACGCATTTTCCCCAACCATTCGCGCGCCGTAAGCGGCGCGATTCAAGCTGCGCCAGCGGCCCCGGCCTCCGGCGCTTCGGGTGCCCCCTGGAACAAAAGCCCGGAGAGCATTTCGACCGGCCCCTGAAGATCGAAATCGGGCTTGCGGATAAACAATAGTTCGAGCAGGAAGCCGTTTAGCGCCGACAACAGGAAGCTTATCGTGCGCTCCGGATCCAGCTTCGACGAGCAAATTCCCTTGGCTTGGGCGCGACGAAACAGGTCAACCAACAGGCTCTGGTAGCCCTCGTAAAGCATGCGAATCTGGCTGGTAACGGCGTCAGGCACGTCATCGTCGTTCAGGATCCGGGTCAGGAAGAAGCGTACCGAGTTCGCGTTCTCGCGCACGAAGAGCAGGTACGATTCGATCAGCCGCCGCAATTGCGCGCGCTCGTCCAGTTCCCGTGATTCTTCGGCGAAATCGATATAATAGGGTTCGAGGAGCCGATTCAGCACCGCGATAAACAGCTCTTCCTTGGTCTTGAAGTGCCAGAAAATCAGCGCTTTGCTGACCTTGGCCTCACGCGCCACTTCCGCCATCGAAGTCTCATGAAAACCCCGTCCGGCAAAGATCTGCGTCGCGGCCTTTAGGATGTCATCCCGGGATTCCTGCGATTGTGCCCGCGATACGGCGCCAGTCATCTGCGATTCCTAAGTCTGTCCAAGACATTAACGTTAACGTTGAGATCCCGCCCTCGATTGCGCTACCGACGGATCGTTCTGCACTCGAAGCAGCGATCCCCGATCGCGCAGCCGTTCCACCAGCTCCTAACCTAGCGGTCAATGGCACACTTTTACCTTGCTCGATCGCAAAGTCAAGAGCCCGTCCGAGCGGTCAGTGACCGATCGGTTAGGTTATCTACAGGCGTCGCGATTCAGGTTGGCGAGGTCTTAACTGCTCAAATCAATCGATGAGCCATCGGAATCATTAGATTGTCTTGCCGCGAGTATCAGAACTAAAGCTGTTCTCGCCTCTATGATATTGCTGGCGGCCGCACGCGGATTGGCGCCGGTCAACACGCTCTCGAACTCGGCGGCGAGATTACCGAACCAGGCCGAATGATAGGAATCGTCGGGTGCGTCGGCGACCGACAGGTCTTCGCGCTTGCCTGACTGAGAGGTCAAAATGACGTGGTCGCCCTCGATTTCCAGGATAGCCTTGCTGCCGTAAAGCATCGCCGACGTGCGGCGCACCGGCGCGCGCCACGACAGATGGACGTAACCGATTCGTCCGTCACCGAATCCGATGCCGAGGTCGGCAACCTCGTCGATTCCGCTTTCGCGATCGACGCCCAGGCGGGCGCTGATCGTCTCGGGCGCCCGATGGCCCATCAGCCAGTGCATCAGGTAGAAGATGTGCCATCCGTGATCGATCAGGATTCCGCCTCCGCTTGCCGCGCTGAGCCGCCACGGCGTCGTGCTCGGATGGCTCGCAGAGCTTCCGTGCGTGGATACCTCTGAAACGCCGCGTGCCTGTTCGGTTCGCAATCGGATCAGCGAGACATAGCGAAGCGCGCCGAGCCGGTCCTGAGCGACCAATTCGCCGGCCAATCGATAGGCCGGGGCATGCTTCCAGTTATGCACACAGAAGAGCGTGCGATTTCGCGAAGCGGCTAGCGCGGCCAAGCGGTCAAATTCTTCGAGGCTCAGGCAGAGCGGTTTTTCTATCAGCACGTGCACGCCCGCCTCCAGCGCCAGACGGGCAGCGGCGGGGTGATAAGCGGGTGGGCTTGCGATATCGAGGAAGTCGAGATGCTCGCCGTTGAGCATCAGTTCCAGATCCTCGTAGACCCGGACGTTGCGGATAAGTTTGAGCGCCTCGTGGCGCCGCTCGGCAAGCGGTTCGTGCACCGCGACGATTTCAACGTCCGGCCGCGTGCGCCATCCCGGCAGATGGCCCAGCGCCGCCACCTGGCCGAAACCCGATATCGCACCGCGCAGCTTCATCCGTTCGGTTCAGCGGCCAAGGCCCCACTGATGGGCCAGTTGTTCCAGCGCTTCTCCGGCGTTGCCCCGCTCCAGGCTCGGCGAATCGAGCACTAATCGATGGCAGCCCGCGTCACGGTACAAGGCGATCGCGCGTTGCGGATCGCCGTCGACTTGCGGGAAGTAGACCGAGATTTCCATACGGCTGAAATCGCGGCCCGCTTCAGCGCACATCTTTTTGAGCTTGGCGAGTTCCGTGGCCAGCCGATCGGGCGGCATTCTCAGCGGCGCCCATCCGTCGCCGATCGCAACCGTGTATTTGAGCGCGCGATCCACGGGGCCGAGACCGCCCGCGCCGATATGAATCGGTGGATGCGGCTTTTGCGCCGGCTTCGGATAGGAGAACACCGGCGGAAACTTGACGAACTCGCCCTCGAAGGAGGCCTCGGGTTTGGTCCACAGCTCCTTCATCGCGCGGACGTAGTCGCGCGTGATGGCCCATCGCTTCGAGAAGTTGACGCCCATGACCTCAGATTCGTCGATCAGCCATCCGGCGCCGATTCCGAGAATCAGGCGTCCGCCGCTGTAAAGGTCGAGCGTCGCGATTTCCTTGGCGAGGCCGATCGGCTCGTGCTCGGGTATCAAACAGACGCCGGTGCCGAGGATAAGTCGCTTGGTGGCGCTGGCGGCAAAGGCCAATCCGATGAACGGATCGACCATGCGGGTATACATCTCCGGGATTTTGCCGTCGCCGACAGGGTAGGGCGTCTTGCAGTGAACGGGAATGATCGGATGCTCTGGAAGGAAGAACGACTCGAAGCCCAGCGCCTCGCATTTTTTCGCCACGGTTGCGGGATCGGGACTCTTGGGTGTGATCCAGGCCAGGATTCCGATTTTCATATGTCCTCCGCGCGGCATTCAGTGCCGCCCATTGAAATCGTGATGCTTGCTGGCGCGATCGCTGACCGCGTCACCATTGCGCCGCAGCGCCGATCATTGACCGAAGCCGAAGAAATCCTTCGCGTAGATGAACTCGCCGACGCCCGCGTTGCGTGCGCATTCGGCGTCAACCTCCTGGTCGCCGACCATCGTCGATCCGGCCAGATCGATTCCGAAGGTCTTGGCGAGCTCTTTGATCATGCCGGGCTTGGGCTTGCGGCATTCGCATCCGTCGCTCGGCTGATGAGGACAGATCCGCCATCCGAACAGGACTCCGCCGAGTTGGCGATCGAGCTCGGTCATCGCGGCCTCGGCCTTTTCCACCGTGAAGCGGCCGCGTGCGACTCCGGCCTGATTGGTGACGACACAGATGAGGGCGTCGCGAATCGGACGAAGCTTGTCGGCCACTCCCGGCAGCAGCTCGATCTGGATATTGCCGGCGGCGTCCATCGGCAGTTCGCGGTTATGGTCAAACCTGACCAGCGTTCCAACCAGATCGCAGAACAGCGCGCGGTTTCCGCTTTCGCCCGCCATTGCCTATGCCTCCGTCCGCCAGTCCAGATGGTCGCGCACGTAGGCGCACACTTCGTCGAGGATCGCGATCCCGGCCTCGGCCTGTGCTTCAGTAATCACCAGCGGTGGATTCAGCCGCACGTGCGGGAAGTAGCCCATCATCAGCAGGCCGCGCTTGAGCGCTTCCTTGAAGATGATTTCGGTTACTTTGCGGCTCATCTCGTGCTTGGTCTTGCGATCGCGCACCAGTTCGACTCCAATTAGCAAGCCGCGCCCGCGCACGTCGCCGATAAACTCGTACTTCTCTTTGAGTTCGAGCAGCCGCTTGAGCATCAGTGCGCCGACTTTGCGCGAGTTCTCGACCAGATTGTCGCGTTGAATTGTGCGGATAGTTTCGGTTACGGCCACCGCTGCCAGCGGATTGCCGCCGTAACTCGACGAGGACGCGCTTGGCTTCGCAAACGGCTCCGCGGTAGCGAGGTCGTCGCCCAGAAGCACGCCCGAAACCGGATAACCCGAGCCCATGCCCTTGCCCACGGTCATGATATCGGGCTCGACGCCGCTATGTTCGACGCCCCACATCTTGCCGGTGCGTCCGAAGCCGGTGATCATTTCGTCGGCGATCAGCAGTGCGCCGTTGTCGCGCGCGATCTCTTTGACCGCGGGCAGGAAATCGTCGGGCGGAATCACGTTGCCGGCCGTGCCCTGGAACGGTTCGATAATCACCGCGGCCAGCGCGCCGCTCGAGCTATGCCTGAGCTGGTCACGCGCGAACTCGACACAGAATAATCCGCACTCGGGATAATCGAGCTTGAACGGGCATCGATAACAATCGGCATACGGCACCGAGAACTGGCCGCCCGGCAGCGGCCCGTAGCCCCCCTTCGATTCGTCGCCGATCAGTCCGATAACGCCGCCAGTCTTGCCGTGGAAGCCGCCCCAGAAGCTCAGCACCTCGTGCTTCTTGGTGGCGCAGCGCGCCAGGCGCAAAGCCGCCTCGACCGCCTCGGCGCCGCCGCTATACAGATGGGAACGCTTGAGCCGGCCCGGCGCGACCTCGCCCAGCAGCCTGAAAACTTCCGCCCGCTCGGGCGTGGCGAAGGTGCCGACCATCAGGCGCGACGCTTGCGCCGATAACGCCTGAGCCAGACCCGGATGGCCGTGGCCGAGGGCCGCGACCGCGACGCCGGCAAAAAAATCGACGTAGACGTTGCCGTCCATGTCGGTCAGCGTCGCGCCGTCGCCGCGTTCGAAGGCGATACCCGCGAGCAGCGAAATGCGCTGGCGGCCAGGCGCAATATGACGCTGCTCGGCCTCGAATACTTGGCGCGACTTGGGGCCGGGAACCGGGACAGAAATCTTGGGAAGCTTTTCGCTTTTTACGCTCATCCTGTGCGGGTGCTCATCCTCGTGTGACCGGCACCCTTATTCCTTTCGATTTTGAAGCGGCGTGAGCATACAGATCGAGGCATCGGCGCGCGATCGCTTGCGCGGCCTGCGCGCGTACCCGGCTGAAGCTCGGCCAGTCGTTAAAATCAATGATCGTGAAACCACGGTCGTTTACTATAGCGTCGCCGCCCCATATTTCGAGCCCCAAAGCTGAAGCGGCGGCCTTTGCGGCGTCGGCCAGGGCTTGTTCGATCGACGAGGGAAGCGTTCCGCCGTCGCTGACGGCGGCAAAATATCCGCCGCCGCTGACCCCGTAGAACTTAACCACCGCTCCGTCAACCGCCTGTTGCAAATAGGCGGATTTAACCCCACGCGCGGCAAAACGTTCGATCACGGAGTGAAGCCGATCCGCGCTTTCAACTTTGACCACGTCTTCGGCGGTGAGGGCGTGCAGATCGCCGCGCTTGACGAAAACGCCGGCGCCGAGATCGAAGCGAGCGATCGATTGCGGCTCGACTATCGCGGATGTCCTTACCAGCAAGCCTGCGGGAGTTGGCACATCGGCTGCCTCCAGCGCGGCGCCGAGCCGATCGCGATAGCAAGCGCGAATCGCGCGCGGCGAATTGATCACCAAACCGCTGATTTCCTCGAGCGCGGCGAGTTTGCTCAACGCTCGTTCGCTCTGGCACATCGCAAGCACGAGATCGTAGCGTGCGGGCGTGGCTGTGACGAAGCTGTCGGCGTCGAGCGCCGAGATCTGAGCTTGGTCCGCTTTGAAATGATCCAGCACCGAATCGAGGATGCCGGCGTCGTCGCCGACTTTACCCGGCGAGAACTCGGTCTCGCGGTAAACTCCGAGGATTCGCAACGTCATCTGCCGCTCCGCGGCGCGGGAGCGCCTTGGCGCCGATTCTCGCCTTCCACCATCGCGCGCGCCGCTTCGAGGTCCGCGGCCTCATCGATATCTATCGTTTCGCCGAGTTCGATCGCTTTCAAACGCCGTCCGTTCGCGACCAGATAGGAAAGGAACTGCCGCAGCGCTCCGCATCCGGATTCGCGCGCTCGCGCTGCGAAGTCGAAGATGCGAGTCGAGAAAACGTACACTCCAGCAGTAACCATCGACGCACGCTCGTCACCGAACGATTCGATCAGACCGCTGTTCGAGACGCTGACGAAAAGCGGGCGATGGTCGCCGCGCCAGCGCACCACTCCGAGCACACCGTCGAGAGCAGGCTCGGACTCGACTATCGCGAACGCGCCACTCGCGAAGCGTTCGAGTTCGCCCGGCGCCGTTACCGCATCGACGGTGGTGAGCAGGAAATAGCCCGGCGCAAGCCGCTCGCCCAGCGCGAACAGCGTCTCCATCGAGTTTGGCGTATCGCGCACCGAGAGCATCAAGCCGTCGGGAATTGCGATCGCGTTTGCTGCGCGCAATCGCTCGGTCTCCGAATTGATCACGGCCAACACGCGTTCCGCGCCTGCCGCGATCAGCGCGCGCGCCTGCCGTATCAGCATCGGCTGGCCGGCGATCTCGACCAGCGGTTTGGGCAGCGCTTGTCCGCCCGCGCGCAATCGCTCGCCGTGTCCCGCGGCGATTATCGCGCCCTCGAAGCGCGCTACCATCGAAGCTCCGTCAATTCGCGCAACTCGCTGATGATGTGATCGACGAGGCTTGCGTCTGCCTCGCGAATGGCTCTGCCATCCGACGACGTCCTTAGCCACACCGCGCGCATGCCGAGGCGGCGCGCCGGGAGGCAATCCTTATCCAGGGAATCGCCGACGATCGCGACTTGCGCGGCCGGGAGCGCGAATGCCGTGAGCGCGGCCTCGAAGATGCGCGGATCGGGTTTGAAGAGATTCACGCGTGTCGAATCAATAACGATCTCGAACAATTCGCCCATCCGCGCTTGCGCCAGGATGCGATCGAGATTGCCGTAGAAATTAGATATCACGCCGAGGCGGAAATCTCGCGCAAGGGTTGTGAGCACCTCGCGGCTCGACGCCAATCCGCGATTCGTCTCCTCGACGAAGCCGGCGCTGATTTTTTCCGCCAGCGCATCGCGCCCTCCGTCGGCCGCTCTGACTTGCGCGCGAACCGGCTCAGGCCCGCGGCTCGACAGGTAATCTAGCTGTGCATCGACCAGGAATCGCACGAGTTCGCCAAGTCCCCGCTCGCGCATCGCCGGGCCCGCTCCATAGCCGGCGTCGGTGCCGCAGGCGAACGCCGGGTCAAGCTCCTCGCGGGTGATGACGACGCCGGCGCGGCGATAGTTCGCCAGGAAGCGATCGAGCCAGTGGCTGCCGGGCAAATCGATCGTGCCACCGAAGTCGAACAAAAGCGCGCTTGGAGTCTTCACGGTTGCGTAGACATTAGCAGTCAGTAATCTCCGCCTCTAGGCGGGTAGCCGCAGCTAATAGTATCGGATAGGCTCCAAGCTGTTTTTTGAATCGCGCGCGCCGACGATCCCGACTGGATTAAAATCGAGTTTGCGGCAACGAAACCCTCTTGCCGAGAGCCATTACTTGTAACAATACTGATATTCGACCGCTCGGTCAGCCTACGTTGATTTGCCTGACCGATTGGTCTAGGAGGTGCGTCTAAAATGATTTATTACAAAGTTTCAAGAACGGCGTGAAAAACGCGCTAATCTTCTCCGCGCCTGCGGGCGCCCAGACGCTATTCGGTCGCCCTCTGCTTGAGCGCGCTTTGACTCACTGCGAGCGAGCGGGAATCGACCGTTTCTTCGTTATTTGTCCGATTGAGCAGAGCTCGCAGCTTTCCTCGACCCTCGGACGCTTCGAGCGCGACGCGCGATTGAAAATAGTCGACTCAACAGACAATGTATTGCTTGAACCGAGCAGCTTGAAGGAGCCGTGCCTGGCGATCGGTGCCGACGTAGTCTTTGCGCGCTCTCAGATCAATATGTTGTTGCGCCATAGCGAGGCCAATCCCGGCGAAATTGCACAGATTCCGGTCAAGGATGGCGGGCCGGATTCTGTCCTGGCGGTCGGGCCGCTCGGCGAGATGCTCAAACGATCCGGAGCGTCGAAATCGCTCGCTGCGGGTCTCGATGGGACGCTGCCGTTCGCCCTCGAAGCTAACCCCGGAGCGAACGCGCGAGCGGAAGTGGCGATGGCGCGGGTGCTGCGCTTCGAAACGGTCGAAACCGACGGCCTGATGGCGCGTATAATGGATCGCAAAATCTCGTGGCGGCTCAGTTATCAGCTGGCGCGAACCGCGGTGACACCGAATCAAATCACGATTGCCAACACCGTCTTCGGCCTGATCGCCGCCTGGATGTTTGCCGGACACGGATACTGGCTGCCCTTGCTCGGATCGCTGTTGTTCCTGGCGTCGGTGACGATCGACGGAGTGGACGGCGAGGTCGCGCGGCTCAAGATGGCGGAGTCGCCATTCGGCAAGCGGCTCGACGTGATCACAGACAATATCGTCAACGTCGCGGTTCTGGCCGCTATAGGAATAGGATGTTATCGACACAGTGGCAGCAAGACCTACCTTTATCTGCTGCCATTGTTCCTCGGCGGTTTCGCATCTTGCGCGGTAGCCGTCCAGCGCGCGTTGAACGTATGTGGAGCGCAAGCCGAAGGCTGGATCGGGCAAGTGGAAAGAATCTGCGGGCGCGATTTCGCCTACCTGTTGGTGGTGATGGCGGCGATTAACCGCCTCAACTTCGTCGCCTGGGGAACCGCTTTCGGCACCTATGTTTTCGCCATCGGATTGTCGTGGATGACGAACAACCACGTGCGGTTCGCGGCCGGCGTCGCCGCGCCTGAGCGGCCCGTGGCGGCAGAGGGATTATGAATAAAAAACCGAGGATTCTCCTCGTTCAACCTACAACGGTTCATCTCGACGGCACGCCCCATAAGACGCGATGGCGGCTGATCATGGGGCTGATGATCCCGCTGATAGCGGGACTAACCCCTGAGGATTTCGACGTTACGCTGTGCGACGAACGGCTCGAGGAGATCGACTTCGACGCCGGATGGGATCTGGTCGGCATGACCACCACGATCGGGGCGTCGCTGCGCGCCTACCAGCTCGGCGACGAATTCCGCAAACGCGGCATCCCGGTGGTGATGGGGGGCTTTCACGCCACGCTCCAGACCGACGAGGCGCTCAAGCACGCCGACGCGGTGGTGCAGGGCGAAGCCGACACGGTGTGGGAGCCGCTGCTGCGCGATTGGCAGGACGGCAAGCTCAAGCAAATTTACAAGGCCGACAAGCTCCACGATTTGAAGAACCTGCCGCGCCCGCGCCACGAGTTGCTGAAGCTCAACCGTTACCTGTTCAAGGCGGTGCCGATTCAGGCCAGTCGCGGATGTCCCTATCGATGCTCGTTCTGCGAGATTCCGGTCTTTTACGACGGCTCGTACCGCACCCGCCCGATCGGGGATATCATTGAAGAAATCAAACAGGTGATGGAAATCACTGGCTTTCGCCGCTTCCAGTTTATCGACGATCAGATCACCGGCAAGCACAAGTTTGCACGCGAGCTGTTCCGCGCCCTGGAGCCGCTCAACATCCGCTTCTCGTGTCTGTGGACGATCAATTCCAATCACGACGACGAGCTGCTCGAACTGGCGGCCAAGGCCGGCGTCTTCCACGTCAATATCGGCGTGGAATCGATCAGCCAGGACAGCCTGATGTCGATGAACAAGATTCAAAATCACGCCAAGCAGTACAAGGAACTGCTCGCCAAGCTGAAGCGGTACGGAATCTACTACTCGCTCAATTTCCTGTTCGGGCTGGAGAACGACGGTCCCACGATCTTCGACGATACGCTCAAGTTCCTGGACGAGGTCAAGGCGCCCGAGGCGTTCTTCAACACCGTCACACCGCGCCGGGGCACTCCGATGCGCCAGCAGCTCGAGGACGAGGACCGCGTCATCATTCCCGACGCCGACATGTACACCAACAACTTCCGCTGCATGTTCGTGCCCAGGAATCTCTCGCCGCAGGAGGTCGAAGAGGGCGTGTGGCGGTGCAACACCGAATTCTATTCGCTCAAGTCGATGTTCAAGCGGCTGCTGATGCCGCCCAGCAAATTCACCTGGCAGGGGCTTACCGAGAACGCGCTGTTTTACTGGGGCGCCAAGCAGCGAATCGATCCGGTCGATTATTACTGAGCCTCAGCGCGGCTCCGAGTCGAAATCGAAGGCCGGCGGCAACTTTTGTGGCCGCCGGCCTTCATCATGTGCGCCAAGAAAGCTACTTTTCTCTTTGCGTCGAAGAATCTCGCGCTGCAGCCGACGATCTCAAGGCGAGAAGCTTCATAACTCGACTATGGGCTCGTCGCTCGTTTCCTGCTAGCCAGATCCTGTGGGCCGGGGAGAGCAAGTGGTCGCGGTGCTGGGCGCGATTTTGCTGACGCTCAGCCTCGCCGCAGGGGGCGTGAGTTTTGCCGCCGAGACGGGTGCTGCGCCGCAGACGCTACACATCGCCGGGCTGGATGTTGCCGCCTGGATTCCGAATCGCGCGGCGCCCGGTCCCTGGCCAATCATAATTTTCTCGCACGGCTTTCACGGATGTAACACGCAGTCTACTTTTTTGACCGCTGCGCTGGCCGAGGCGGGTTATGCGGTCTTTGCCCCTAACCATCACGACGCTGCCTGCAAAGGACGGGGCCTCCTGCGCACCTGGCTCACGCGCCCCGACGTTCCTTTCGGCGATCCGCAGGAGTGGAGCGACGCCACTTATTACGATCGCGCCCAGGATGTCGAAAAACTTCTCGACGCGCTTAGCCGCGACCCGCAGTATCGCGCGCCTCCTTTCGACTGGAATCATGTGGGGCTGATTGGCCATTCGCTCGGCGGCTATACCGTGCTGGGGGTTGGTGGCGGATGGAAACGATGGAAGGACCCGCGCGTCAAAGCGGTGCTCGCGCTCTCGCCTTACACTAATCCCTTCATCGAGCAGAAAACGCTGAGTGGTATCGGCGCGCCGGTGATGTATCAAGGCGGCACGCGCGATGTCGGTATCACGCCCTTCGTCAGGAAGAACGATGGTGCCTACGACGAGACTCCCACTCCAAAATATTACGTCGAGTTTGACGGCGCCGGGCATTTCGCCTGGACCAATCTGCGCAAGACGTACCAGTCGTTGATCGTCGCTTACAGCCGCGCCTTCCTCGATCGCTGTTTTAAAGGCAAGCCATTTCCCAGAACTCTTGCCGAGCCGCATCAAGGCGTCACAGCCGTCCGGATAAGCGAATAAGGTAGCCCCGCCACCTTCATCCGTTGTCTCAGCGGAAAGCCGGCGCGGCCCATCGCGCGCGCGTGCGGCGTGCACCACGGCGCCCTTGCGAGCGCGGCCATCAGGTTGCGGCACCCGTCGCGAGTGCAAGTTGCTGCCCTGGGGCCGCTTCGTTATGGTACCCTCGCGTGAGGTTGCGATGAGCGAGGCTGATCCAAATCGTATCGACGCCGAATGGGACGCGGGCGATATGGGCTGCGGAGAACTGATCGTGGAATTGCGCAAGCGCGTCAGGGCAATCCAGCCCGGACAAGTGCTCCGTCTGATCGCGCGCGATCCGGGTGCGATCGAAGATCTGCCCGCCTGGTGCCGGATGACCGGCCATCGCATGAACCGCGCCGAGCATCCTGTATATTTCATTCAGCGCAAGGAGGATTAATCCGTGGCAGGCAAGTTTTGCGTATCGTTGACCTTCGCCAAGGACAACACCGACAAGGCTACAGTGGCGTTCGTAGTTGCCAACGCGGCGGTCGGCTCCGAGCAGGAAACGATCGTTTTCCTCAGCAGCGAGGGGGTGCGGCTGGGCGTCAAGGGCTATGCGGACGACATCCGTGAAGAAGGCTTCGCACCGCTGAAAGACCTGATGGCGAGTTTTGCCGATGCCGGCGGCACCATCTATGTCTGCTCGCCGTGCTTTAAGCGCCGGGGCCTCGATGAAAATAATCTGGTTGCCGGGGCGAAGATCGTGGGCGGCGCCAAGCTGGTCGAGTTTCTCGCCAGCGGCGCGGCGTGCGTCTCCTACTGAGTCGAGGGAGAAGACTAGTTACGACGGATTCCAAAGAACCGCGCACGCGCCATCCGTACGCGCCCGACGCGAGCTTCGACGGCGGCGACCTCGATTGTGGCAGCGGGCTGCTGCTGCTGATCCGCAAGCATATCGATCCACTGGCGCCGGGCCAGTTGCTCGAGATTCGCTCAACCGAGTTGTCGGTGCGCGAGGATCTGCCGGCGTGGTGCCGATTAACGCGCAACGAACTGGTGTCCGAGATTCGTGACGGCCGGCTCGGCAGCTATCTGGTATCGAAGGGACCGTTCACGCCGCGCGCATCCATCGCGCGAGAACCGGATGCGGACGCGGCGAATCAGGAATCGCGCATCAGGACGCCGGCGCCCGTAACTCAGGCAATCAAGGCGGTTACGATTCCCGCCACGCTGCCCGAACCCGCAGCGGTGCCCGCGATCCGGCCGCTCTCGGTGATCGGTATCGGCAGTTGGCCGCGCCCGCGCTGGATGCTGCAGGCGCTGCACGATTATCACGAAGGCCGGCTGAGCGAAGAGGCGTTTCAGGAGACCGCGAACGACGCGGTGCTTCTCGCGATCGATGCGCAGCTTCGCGCCGGCGTGGACGTCATCACCGACGGTGAGCAGCGGCGCGACAGCTACGCCAGCTTCGTCGGCGGCATACTCGACAACTGTCAGCTCATCCCGGTAACCGACCTGCTTCCCTACGTTGATCATCCCGACGAGTTCGAAGAACAGTTGCGCGCGCTCGACGTCCCCGCCGGCAAGGTGCTGCATCCCGCCGTCTTCGGCCCGCTCGGACGCAGCCGCCCGCTCGCGGTGCACGAATTGGAGTTCGCGCGCGGAATTTCGAGCCTGCCGGTGAAGGTTGCGCTGCCGGGACCGTACCTGCTGACGCGCACGATGTGGATGGAGTGCATTTCGGACCGCGCCTACGCTCGCCGCGAGGATCTGGCGGAAGACATTGTGCGCGTGCTGCGCGAGGAGCTGCATTACCTGCTTGCGGCCGGCGCGGCGATCGTGCAATTCGACGAGCCGGTGCTGACTGAAGTAGTGTTCGGCAAGCCGCCTGGCCAACGCACGTTCATGTGCGGCGCGCTGGGCGCGCGGATGGATACCGCCGCGGAGCTGGCGTTCGCGGAAGCGCTCATCAACCGCGTCGTCGACGGCCTCCCGCGCGATCGGATCGCGCTGCATATCTGTCGCGGCAACTGGAGCCCGGACGAACGCGTCGCGCTGGCGGGTGATTATCGGCCGCTGATACCTCTTCTGTCGCGGGTCAAGGTCGGCACGCTGTTTCTCGAACTGAGTACGCCGCGCGCGGGCGAGGCGAGCGTGCTTCGCGACCTTCCCGCCGATCGTCGGATAGGCGTCGGCGTCGTTAACCAGAAATCCGCGCGCGTCGAGACGGTGGAGGAGATTGTCGCCGCGACCGAGCGCGCAATCGCTATCTTCGGAGCAGAACGATTATTGCTCACCCCGGATTGCGGCTTCGCGACCTTTGCCGACAATCCGATCGCGTCGTCCGATATCGCCGAGAAGAAACTTGCCGCGATCGTTCAGGCCGCGCATGTCCTGCGGCGCAAGTACAATCTCGACTGACAAAATACTGAATAGCCAGATCGATCTGGCTATGGTTTGGCTGCCATCCATGCGCGGATACGAGTAGCTACTTCTTCGCCGGCGTCCTCCTGGATGAAATGACCGGCGCCGCTGATCGTGAGCGGCGGTGCGACGTTGCGAAACAAGGCCCGCATCGCAGGCTCACCCTTGCCCAGCACCGGGTCGGCGTCGCCCCACGGCAGCAACACAGGAAGGTCGAGGCTTTTCAACTTTTCGATCGCGGCGCGATTCTCGTACGCGCCGGGATGATCCGGCCTGATCGGTACCAGGCGCGGAAACACCAGCGCGGCGGTCTGATACTCGGCTGAAGGAAACGGCGCGTTGTATGCGGCCGCCTCGGCGTCGCTGAGTGTGCGCTTGCGCAGCGTCACGCGCACGATCGCGCCGGCATCGAGTTGCTTCTGGCGCAGCGCGAAACGACGCCATCGTACGAATCCCTCGCCAAGGCTGCGGCCGTCGGGCATGCCCGTATTGATCGCCACGAGCCGCGCGAACCGCTCCGGTATCGAGGCCATCGCGCGCATCCCGAGCAACCCGCCCCAGTCCTGACACACGAGCACTATGCGGCGGAGGTCAAGCGTTTCGATGAAGCGCCGCAGCCATCGCGCGTGCGAGCGATAGCTGTAAGCGTTGCGCGACACCGGCTTGTCCGAGCGGCCAAACCCGATTAGGTCGGGCACGATCACGCGTCCCACTTCGGCGAGGGGCGGAATCATCCGCCGATACAGATATCCCCACGTTGGCTCGCCATGCAGCATCAGGATCGGATCCCCCTGGCCGCTGGTTACGTAAGCCATGCGCAATCCTTCGACGTCGACGTACTTGGGCTCGTATGGGAAATCGGGAAGATTGTTGAAGCGCTCCTCGGAAGTACGCAGCACCGATCCTTCGGGCCAGGCGGGCTTGAGGCCCGCATAGCTAAGGACCTTGGTGAGATGGGCCGCGCCGAGAGTGTCAGATATCTCAGAAATCCACAGGCAGAAGTCAGTCAGGTCGGCGTCGATTTCGTGCTCCGGCGGACGCGGTTCGTACCGATCCCACATGCCGTAGACCATCGCCATTGAAGGCCGTCCGCGACCCAAGTCCGCGAGTTCGAGGGCGTAAAGATGGTCATGGGCCGAGCGCCAATAGACGCGGCCTGCGCGTTTCCCCACGGCTCGTTCGATCGATTCCGCGACCTGTGGCCGCACATCCAATTCCTGCTCCCACAGCAGCGGGTCCGCTCGCAAATAGGACATCTCTTCGACGGCAGGCGTGACGAATTTCATAGCGCTGCTCCCACGGTACGATCGAGGAACTCGATAATCGGCCTCACCAAATCAGGGCCGCGATCATCCTGGAGAAAGTGTGCGGCTCGGTCGAACAAGATCGGTCCCTCGGCGTGCGGCAGCAATTCCTTGAGCCGATTTGCGTAGTCGATCGGAAAGACGTTGTCTTCGGGCGCCCACAGCAAAAGAGTCGGCACCTTCGCCAATTCCGGGAGCCGGCGCTGAATCATCTGCATGTCGGCCCATCCGCGATCGCCCTCGCGCAGCGGTATAGTCCGCGGCCAGGTCAGCACCACATGATCGGAATCGGGCTCGTCGTATATATGATGATACGCGCGTTTTTCCTCCTCACTCATGCCGCGGCGCGTGATCGCGGAAACGCCCGCATGCGAGAGCACTTTGTAACGTTTCATCAGCAGTTGACCGATAAGCGGCGCGTGCCATGTGGTCCATGGCAGCGGCGACTGATGAAACTTTCCGACATAGTCGGTAAATAGCCACGTGTTCATCAGCACCATCGCGTCGAATCCTTCGATCCGCTGCAGCGCGGCACCGACTCCCTGCGGTCCGCCCCAGTCCTGACCAACGATTACGTAGCCACACAAACATAGTTGATCGATCAGCGACACCAAGTCCGCGATATGATGGGCAAGCGAAAAGGCTGCGTCTATCCGCGGATGGTCCGAGTATCCGGACCCGATCCAATCCGGCACAATCACGCGGTAACCCGCGTCAATCAGAGGGCGGATGAAGTCGCGGTAAAGGAAGCCCCAGGTAGGATTTCCATGCAGCAAGAGGACGGGGCGCGTGTCGCGAGCGCCTTCGTCGATGTAGGCCATCGAGCGGCCGTTGACGCGTAGCGTTTTTTGTTCCCAGGGAAACAGTCGCTTTAGCCAAGCCGGCTTTTCAAGCATGACAAACCTCGCAAGCGAGCGTTGGGCCGTTAGCGCACCCGGATTGAAACGTCTGGCTAACAGCCGGTCCTGGGCATTAGTCACTCCATAAATGGGGAAAGGTGCGCATCCGGCTGAAGCCCGAGCCGCTATAGTCGACGCCCATAGCATGAGGGTCGGCGATAACAGCGTATTCTTTAAGAATCTGCTGGCTATAGCAGACTCGTCCCGTGACGCGGTCGAGCGGTTCGGTGGCCAGGATCAGCACCGCTTGAGCCATATAGTCCGCTGGCTCTCCCTGAGGCTTGTCGCCGCCCACGAGTTTATGAAAAACAGTTCCGGGTGTGGCTACAACGTCTGATGGCGAGATGCAGGTGACGGAGATTCCATTCTGATAGACTTCATCGGCCAGGCCCTGAGTGAATCTTTCGAGGGCGGCTTTGGCAGCTCCGTAACAGGTCCAAGGTAGGCCGAACGGACTGCGATGGCGGTAGGGGCCGCGGCCCGGGCCGACGGCGGCGCCGGAGCTGATATTGACGATCGCGCCGGAGCGTTTGGAAAGCATGTCCTCGAGCACCATCTTGCTCAGCATAAAGGGGCCGTGCACGTTGACGGCGAAGGAACGTATCCAGCGCTTGATCGTAAGGTCGCGCACGGGGATCGGGTAGGAGAGGACCGCGTTGTTAACGAGCACGTCGCAGGGGCCATAATGCTCACGCGTCGTTGCCACCAAACGTTCGCAGTCCTGCTCTGAAGATACGTCGCACGGGACCGCGAGCGCCTGCGCGCCCTGGCTTGTTATTTCGGAAACCGTGGTTTCGAGCGAGCCCTCAAGTTGATGCTCTCCCTCGCGCATCGTGCGCGCCGTGCAGACTACCTTGGCGCCCTCGCCGGCAAACAGTTTCGCGATCGCCTTGCCGATACCGCGGCTGGCTCCGGTTACGATAGCTACCTTACCGTCAAGTTTCCCCATCCTACAGGCTCCTATCGCAGTGATGCGTCTCCTTCGAGTTGGGCTGTCGAAGCGTCATGATGAGAAAGCAGAGTACACCTTCACACTTGCGAAGATCGACGGCGGGCGGCACGAGTTCCGGCGGGGGGCGCGCCGTGCCAAGGCAACCTGAATAGTGCACGCGCCGCACAAGACGAGCGCTGAAAAAGGGCGGAGGGGGGAAGGAGTCGAACCTTCCGGCGAGCGCAATACCCGCCAGGCCGGTTTTGAAGACCGGTGGGGCCACCGGGCCCCTTCCTCCTCCGAGTCTTATTTTCTAAGCACTTTTGGCGATCATCTCAACCGTCTCGCCAGCTTGAGTGCCCACTGAGTGCCCACAATTTCCGAGTTCCGCCAGATCATCCCAGATAACCTGAGATCGCTTGCGCCCGCTCGCCAACCTTCTCGCGCCTTCGGTTGGCTGACGCAGGCCTCTCGCGCCAGCTTGACGCTCGCCGCCAATCTAGCGGTATAAGTCAGCAAATTCGTCCTGAAGCCTGCCTGTATATCGAGCGCCGACAGCGGTCGCCCAGAACTACCGCTCGATCCGTCGCTTTGCGGCGCGCGACAGCCGTGCGTTCCTGTTATGGAAAAAGAAAAGTGCAAGCGTTCCCAGCCTTGGTTCAGGAGGAAGAAATCCGAAGTTGGGTACTCCGAGTTCGTAAGCCGGATCGTCGCGATCAAGCAGCGCGCCCAATGGGCGGCGCAAATGGGCTCAATTTGTCCCAGAAGTTTTCGGAAGCCTGGGGTTTGGCGCGAATAAATCGGCGTGTTGCGCAACAAAGTCGCGCACGCTCAACGCGGGCCTTCCCGTGATCGCCTCGATATCGTGGGTGATGCGATCATAGCGGTTGGCGGCGTGCAGGCGGGCCATCGTCAGCAGATGGTGGAGGACATGCTCAGGTAGGTTGCGACGGCTCAGCTCCTGGTCACGCCACTCCTCCAAAGGCACGTCAACATAGCTGATGGCTCGGCCCAGCGCGCTTGAATATTCCGCCGCCACGGCATGCATGTCCGCAGACCTTGGCCCGGTCAGTTCATACACCTTGCCGATATGAGCGGCCGGGTTGGCCAAAATCGTCGCGATCACCTCGGCCACATCAGCAACGGCAACCGGAGACGTTCGCCCGGTTCCGAACGGCAGCCGGATTGTGGCGTCCCTCGCAATCGATTCAGCAGCCCAGGCCAAGAAGAAGGGGTTTTCCAGGAACACCGTGGGGCGGACATGCACGACGGGGAGTCCTGACCAATTCAACACCAGCTCGGCGAGCAGATGCTGGCGCTGCTGCGGAGACTCCGTCATGGTGGTCAGGGTCATCTGCGACACGGTCATTTGCGAGATGTTGACGAACACAACCAGATCGCCGCGTTCGCGCGCAACGGCTGCCGCGACCACGGTGGCCTCCAGATAGGGCGGCGACAGGCTCAGGCCGAAGTAGATGCGCCGGCAACCCTCCAACGCTCGCACCACATCCCCGGCCCGTGTCAGGTCTCCCACAACAACCTCGGCGCCCGTTGCGCGCAACGCCTCAGCGCGTTCATCCTCGCGCCGCACCATCGCGCGGACCGGCCACCCGCGCCTGCGCAGCAACTCCACAACAGTGCGGCCCACCGCCCCGACGCTACCAGCGGCGCCGGTGACAAGGATGGGGCTCTCAACCGGCATTTTTTCTTCAGCTCGCATTTAGGCTCGCACCAACACAGGCCCAATTGCAAACTTCGAGCTCGCTTTTAGAAAAGGGGGCGCTTGAGCCGATCGCGTCGCGGAGTAAGCCTAACGCCCCGGCGTGAGGAGGCAACCCCGACACAGTGGGCGCGCTGAATCGCCGGAAAACGGATCAGGCGATCGCAGCGCTTAGCTCTTCTGTTCGGCGAGAGCCGTTCGAGCCAAGGACAACCTCAGCCAGCCGGTCGGCCACGTCGCTCTCTGTGTGCTTGAGGAAGTGGGAGTAAACCTGCAGGGTGATCGCCGGATTGGCGTGACCCAAGCGATGCTGGACTTCCGTGACCGGTGCCCCAGCCGCGATCATGGCTGAGGCACAACTATGACGCAACGTGTGGAAGGTCACGCGCCGCAACCGCGCCCGTGAAAGGGCCGGGTAGAAGCTGACCCGCAGCAGCCAGTCCCGGCATATGGGTTTCCCTTCGGACGACGAGAAGACAAGGTCCTCCTCGGACTTCGGGCACTGCAGTTTCCAGCGCTTCAGATCGGCAACCAGCGGCGCAGCAATCGATATCGTGCGGCGGCCTGCCTTGGTCTTGGGCGGGAAGTAACGCGGGCGAGTTTCTTCCCCCTTAAGCCGCGCCCACGAGAGGCTGCGGCGGATCGTTATCTTGCCCGGCCCCTCCTTGGGCAGTTCAAGATCGCTCCAGCGCAAGGCGAGTAGCTCTCCCTCGCGCGCTCCGGTCAAATAGGCGGCCTCGAACAGCACTCGCTCGAACCCCGGTTGAGCCGCCCGCAACAACAACTGAATCTCGGCCGGGCTCAGCACGTTGTCGGGGTCAACCGTGTCGTTGCTGGCATCAGCGGCATCTTCGCCCGCCTTTAGTTCTTTCGCGACCTGTACCGCGCGCTCCACGCTGTCCACAGGATTCTTCGCGCACTGGCCGCGTTTGATCCCGAGCTTAAAGACCGCACCCATGATCCTCAGGATGGTGTTGATGGTGCGGTGCGCATAGCCGCGATCACGCAGATCGTCTCGCAGCTTCTCGACCTCGGCTAGCCTGATCGTGTCCAGGCGCCTCGTGCCGAAGAGGGGAATCAGGTGCTTGTCGAGACGTGTGCGGAGATCTGAGACGTGAGAAGGGCGGCGATCAGTCTTGCTCCGAAACCAGTCCTCGGCGACCTCCGCGAAGGTCGGCACCTTGGCCGGTTCGACGTACTCGCCGCGCGCGGCCTGGAGCGCCGTTTCCGCGAGGAATCGCTCGGCGGCCTTTTTAGTCTTGAAACGCACTCGCCGCCGCGGGCCGTACATGCCCAGCGGGCGATAGTCCAGCGCCCACAGGCAATCGCAATCGCCACCATTGCAATTGGGCAGGTGAAATTTCTTAATGCTTGCCATCGGACATCCCCATCATCGTGCTTCCTGGTGCGTTCGCTCGCTCAAGGCCCGCTCGACATCGCTCAGCCGGAACCGGATATATCTGCCGAGCCTGAAGCTCGGAATTTTGCGCGCGCGCCCCTCGGCCCGCACCCAGCTTTCTGGAACCTTAAGGCGCCCGGCGAGCTCGCTCGCTGTGAGCAGATTGTCAGCGCTGGACGCGCTCTCGCCATTGCGACAGGTGCCGCTCTCGCCCAGAAGCCGAGCAGTCAGGAATGCCAGAACAGCAGGAATCTGATCGACCGGGATGCGCCTGGCCCACTCCACCACCGCCACGTCCATCCTCTCCTGCATCCCCGTGTCCTGCGTCAGCCTTCGATCAGTCTCGGTTCCAGACTGAGGTCCGCGAGCCGTTGTAGTGCTACCGCCGCATATCCGGGATCGATCTCGCAACCGAAACCGACGCGGCCAAGTTGCTGCGCGGCGACCAGCGTTGTTCCCGATCCAGCGAACGGGTCGTAAACGACGTCGCCGACGCAACTGCTGTTGCGGATCATTCGCGCGACGAGTTCAACCGGCTTGGTGGTCGGATGCAGGTCGCTAAGGTGCGGCTTGTCGACCTCGAAAACCGAGTCCTGGGTGCGTTCGTCGGTGAAGTAGTGCGCGCCGTTATCTAGCCAACCGTATAAAATCGGCTCGTGCCTGTAGTGGTAGTCCGAGCGGCCGATCACGAACTGCTGCTTCACCCAGACCAGCCCCGCGCGATACGAAAAACCGCCTTGCTCGAATGCCTCGATGAAGCCCCGCAGCAAAGGGCCGCCGGGCACTGTCGCGTAACACGACGCGCCGGGCCGCGCATGCCCCGCCGCGGTGCGGAGCGCACTCGCGAACAGCGCAAAAACCTCTTTGGCGCTGAGATGGTCGTTCTCGATCGGCTTCTGAACGCGATTCCCGCGATCGCCGGCGTTCAAGAACTCGTTCTTGTCGGCGTGAGAGCGCCAGAGAGAAAATCCCTCACAGAAGCAGCCGGATAGGCCGGTTGCAGCGGAGTAAAAATCCGGCAGCAATGGCCCATTTGCCGAGGAGCGGCAAAGGTGGGCGGAGGGATGAAACGGGTGGAACTATACGCGCAGGTACGACGAGCGGTTTACGTAGAGGGAATCAGTCAGCGGGGTTATGGAATCGACCCGCGGACGGTGGCGAAGATGCTGGCGTTCTCTGTGCCGCCTGGTTATCGACGGAGCCGGCCGCCGGCGCGGCCCAAGCTGGATCCGTTTGTCGGGATCATCGACCAGATCTTAGAAGAAGATAAGTCCCAGCCGGCCAAGCAGCAGCACACGGCGAAACGGATTTTCGAGCGGCTGCGCGATGAGCATGGGTACAACGGTGGGGTCTCGATCGTAAGGGGCTACGTGCACGAGCACCGCCAGCGGCTGCGCGAGATGTTCGTGCCGTTGCGTCACGATCCTGGACACGCGCAAGTCGACTTCGGCGAAGCGCTCGCAGTGATCGCAGGCGAGGAGTGCAAGATCCACTTTTTTGCGATGGATCTGCCGCACAGCGATGCATGTTTGGTGCAGGCCTATCCGGCGGAGAGCAGCGAAGCCTTCTGCGAAGGGCACAACGTGAGCTTCGAGTTCTTCGGCGGAGTGCCGCGATCGATCCTCTACGATAACCTCAAGCTGGCGGTGGCGCGCATTCTCGGGGATGGCACCCGCCGGCGCACGCGAATCTTCAGTGAACTGCAGTCCTACTATCTGTTCGCCGACCGCTTCGGGCGGCCGGGCAAAGGCAACGATAAGGGCAAGGTCGAGGGGTTGGTCGGCTACGCGCGGCGCAACTTCATGGTTCCCATCCCGCGCGCGGCCAGCTTCGCTGAGCTCAATGCGCAGTTACTGGAGTGCTGCCGTCGGCGCCTGAATGATCGGCTGCGTGGTCATGACGAGACCATCGGCGAGCGGTTGGCGCGGGACCGTGAAGCCTTACTGCCGCTACCACCTGCTCCCTATGAGGCCTGCGAAAAGAAGCCCGCGCGGGTCAGCTCGTTGTCGCTGGTGCGCTATCGCGGCAACGACTATTCGGTGCCGACCGCATACGGGCATCGCGAGGTCCTGGTCCGCGGTTACGTCCACGAAGTGGTGATCGCCTGCGCCGGCGAGGAGATCGCCCGGCACGCGCGTTCCTACGCGCACGAGGACTTCGTGTTCAACCCATTGCATTACCTGGCCCTGCTGGAACGCAAG
>JBEKLA010000003.1:0-46484 GCA_050010455.1 Binataceae bacterium (SeqCode)
CGCCAATGGCCGCAGCCCCATACGCTCGATTAGCCTGAGCGGCGCCAGCAGCATCCGCAGCCGCGCCGGATAGGGGAAGATGGCGCCGATCGCCCATCGCCGTATCCGGTCCGCGAAGGCCCGGCGATGGGTGCGCTCGACATACGCGCGCGCCCCTTCGATCAGCGCGCCGTAATGAACGCCCGACGGGCATGCGGTTTCGCATCCGCGGCATCCCAGGCACAGGTCCAGATGGCGCACGACGTCGGCGTCGAGCGCGACGCGGTCCTCGGCCAGCGCCTTCATCAGGTAGATGCGCCCGCGCGGCGAGTCCATCTCGGTGCGCGCCACCGCGTAGGTCGGGCACGCTTCGAGACACAGTCCGCAATGGACGCAGTCGAACAGCAACTCGTAATCGACCACGTCGCGCGCCGGCCCTTGCGCCGGATGAGCCATCAGATGCCTCCGACGAAGCAGCCGGGATTGAAGATCCCGGCCGGATCGAAGCTCGCCTTGAGCCGCCGCATCAGCTTCATCGCGCCTTCGCTCGGCGAATCGAACGCGGGAACGTCGCCGCGCAAGCTCTGAGCGATCGCGGTCAGGCGCAGATGGCCTCCAGCCGCGCGCGCCGCGATTCGCCATTGCGCTATCAGCCGCGACGCATCCTGACCAGCGAGCGCGCGATTAACCGAAATCTCGGCAACACCGGCGCCGGCGTGCGCGCAAAACTCGAGTGGACGTTCGCCAAGCTTATTAACCCGATTCGTGCCGTCGAGATCGAGCGTCGAGCGCTGGATCGTTGCGAGACATGCGGCCATCGCCGCCGGGAGCACGGCAAGCCGCGCTGCCGCGGTCGCAGACGGCGGCACCAGATCGCGCAAGCGCTGATAGGCCTCCGCCGCGGCCGTGTCTTGCAAAAAGTCGGTTGCGCGATCGAGTATGCCGGCGATCCTGGTTCGCTGATATTCCATCTCGTCGCGATTTCCGCCGAAGCCCGCCAGCACCAGGTAATCGCGTGGATAGCCGAACAGCGCGCTGCACGCCGGGCTTGTCACTTCGAGATGCGCCGGCGGCAACGCGTCGTGAAGCCGCGACGCAGCCGCGAAAGCGGCTTCCATGCTGTCGAAAGCGGCCGTCGCGAGCACGTAATGCTCGGGAATCGGACGGACCTTGAAGGTCGCTTCGGTTACGATTCCGAGCGTACCGAACGAACCGGTCATCAGCTTCATCAAGTCATAGCCGGCGACGTTCTTGACCACGCGACCGCCGGCTCGCACCACGCGGCCGCCATGGCCGACGAACTGAATCCCGATCAGCAGATCGCGCACCAGGCCCTCGCTATGGCGCAGCGGGCCGGCGTGAGCCGCTCCGATAATCGCGCCGAGCGTGCTGGCGTCCGGGTCCGGCGGATCGACGCCGAGCCGCTGCCGCTGCTTCGCGGTCAGCCGATTGACCTCGCCAAGCGTCAGCCCGGCGAGCGCGACGATCGTCATGTCTTCGGGCTCGTAGGCGACCACGCGCGCCATCCGCTTGAGTGAGATCCCGAGGTCGGCCGGATGGCGGCGGATTTCGGCCAGCGTGCGTCCGGCGCCAAACGGAGCGAGCGTGATTCGATCGCTCTCACACTTGCGCACCAGCTCGGCGATTTCTTCGATCGACGCGGGCTCGACCACAGCCTCGGCGATCGCGACCTCGCGACCGCGCGGCCGGCGCACGCGATCGGCACCCAGGAGATGGGCAACTTCGAGCGTCCTATGAGGAACCGTCGCGTGCGACATGGCTTAGATTTTCTTAGCATCGTGCGCGGCATCCGCGAAACGAGCTTGAAGAATCAAATGCGCGCTTCGCTCGCCTTGCGTCGCGGCGCCTAACGCGCCAAGTTGCGGTCAGATGGGAGCGATAGTTATGGACGCGAAAGAAAACAGCGAATTAGCGGAGCTCGTAGACCGCGAGAAGATACGGGACGTGGTGCATCGCTACTGCTTCGCCGTCGATCGTGGAACCCTGGAGCAGGTGATGGCGCTGTTTGACGACGAATGCGATCTCGAGCTGGCGCCCGGCAAGCGCTATCCGGGCCGCGCCGCGGTGCGCAAGTGGTACGACGCGTATATGAGCAACCGGATGGGCGTGCTGCGCCACCTGGTCCACAATCAGGTCATCGAGATTGCCGGAAACGACGCGACGTCGAAGAGCTACTTCGACGCGGTCGGCGATCTGAAGGGCGAATCGATAGTGGTCGCGGGTTTCTACGAGGACCGGCTCCGCAAGCATGGCACGGAGTGGAGGTTTGCCGAGAAGATCATCAGGCTCGACTTCCTGGTGCCGCTGCACGAAGGATGGGGCGGCAAGAAGTTCAAGCGCGTGCTTATCGGCAACGTCGAGTGAGGCGCGCCGGTCGATCGATCACAGACTTTTCGAGGTATTTATGAGCTATCCAATCAGCCGGTTTCCTATTCCTTCGCTAGCGGAAATGCCGGACGACGTCCGGATTCGAATCGAACAGGTCCAGGCAAAGTCCGGCTTTATTCCCAACGTGTTTCTCGCGCTGGCGCATCGTCCGGATGAGTTCCGTGCCTTTTTTGCTCACCACGACGCGCTGATGGACAAAGCTAGCGGGCTCACCAAGGCCGAGCGCGAAATGATCGTGGTGGCGACCAGCAGCGCCAACCAATGCCAGTACTGCGTGATTGCTCACGGCGCTATTCTGCGCGTGCGGGCGAAGAACCCCCACATCGCGGATCAGCTGGCGATCAACTACCGCAAATCCGATATCACGCCGAGGCAGAAGGCGATGCTCGACTTCGCGTTGAAGGTCGCTCTTGAACCTTATGCGATCGGAGAGGCGGAATTTGAGACTCTCAAGAGTAACGGCTTCAGTCAGGATGACATCTGGGATATCGGCGCCATCGCCGCTTTTTTCGCCATGTCAAATCGTCTTGCTAACCTCAGTGACATGCGGCCGAATGATGAGTTTTACTCGCTCGGGCGCGGTTGAGCCGCTAAAGCCTCGACGATGCCGCCAGCAGGTGGCGGACTCAGGCGCGCCGGGCACGCCTGAGGAACCCCTCGCCGCTAGCGCGCGCCCAGATTCTTATCCGAGTAATGCTCGCCGGCTTCCTTGCTGTCCATGTGGTAGCAACAGGTATAGCAATGGACGACGGTCGCCTCCTGCTTCTTGACGTCGATCATCGTTTCGCCGGCGCACAGAATCTTGTGGCCGTTCGCGTTGGTGTTGTACTGGCAATACTTTAGACCCGCGTTGCCTTTAGCGGCGGCCGACGGCGTGTAGCTGTCGGACCATGCGAGCGTGCGCTGATTCACCTTCCAGAACTTGTCTTCGTGGTCGTAGCCAAGCATCCAGGTTTGCCAGAAGCGCTGTGAGTCGATGAACAGAACCCGTCTGCCGTAGGGGTCGTTGCTGTTCCTGGGAGTGCCGACGATCACGTAGCAATCGCGCACTTCCCATTGCGTGCCTTGCGGCACCCATCCGTTGGGACCGCCCCAGTCCACGTTGCTGCGCACGTTCATCGTGGCGAGAATTTTGCGCTTCCCGATGTACTCCCATTTCCACTCGGGCACCTGTCCGTCGAAGCCGTAGAAATCCTCGACCAGCAAATCGGTACCCATGAACGGGTCCATCCGTTCGTTGGCCGACATGCGCCGGCTGCGGCGTTCCTGCTTGGTGAAGACCACGACGTTGTCGTCGCGATGGTGGTCGCGGTACTTGGTGATGATCATCTGGGTACCCCAAACATCTTTGGGGCTTTGGAACTCCATCCACATTTTGCTCTCGACGTTTTTTTCTTCGGGAACCAGGAGGCCGCCGGGCTTTCCTCTATGCCCGATATACATGTTCTCGGTGGCGGTGAATTGCAGAACGCGATCGTCCTTGCCGCCCAGGCCGCGCATGCGCAATTCCATCGGCATGTAGTAGTCGTCGTGGTCGGGCCGATACCACAAATTCCACAGCACTTTCAGCGCGAGCTGCGGGTCCTTGTCGGAAAAGGTCGCAGGATCAAACGGCAGACCGAAGCCATCGTAACCGTGGATCTCGCCGTCCGGATCGAGCGTGATCTTGCCCCGATTCGCCGTCGTCGCATCTTTCGTCTCCGCCCGGATCGGGTAATTGCCGGGGCTGGTAATCTCCATCGCCATCCCGGGATAGAAATAGAGTTGCCATATGGGCCGCGGGATGAACGTTTTGAGAACGGCCTCGTCCTTTTCGGTATAAACGCGGCCTGGCGTGAGGGCTTTCTCGTCGGCCGGAGACGCAATCCATTGAAGTAGGTCTTTGTAATCCGCGCTCTCCGCCGCCTTCGCGCTCGGGATCGAAACGCTGATCAAGCCGAATGACGAAAAGAACACGATCGAAAGCAGCAATCTACGAAGCATGGATAAGAACTCCCCTAGGATTCGCGCCTTCAGAGATTAATGTATTGCAAAGCATTAGCGGCCTGGGACCGAGCCAGTCAACTTGCGGAGGTGTCGCCGATCGCATCACGCACTTTGCCGCCCTCGGTTTGGCGACTTGAGCGATCGCTCCGCGAGTCGATACTTTTTACAGCGCGGCCTGGCGGCGGGGCGCGGCAACCTCGACGCAACCACCTGGCGCGGGAATGATTTTGTTCGGATTCGATCGTTCGGCGGGATCGAACACGTGGCGCAGTTCGCTCATCACGATCAGATCGTCAGGCGAGAACATCAGCGGCATCTCGGCGATCTTCTCCGCGCCGATTCCGTGTTCGCCGGTCAGGCTGCCGCCCATCGCGACGCAAGCCCTGAGGATTTCGCGCCCGGCTTCGATCACGCGGCGAACCTGATCGGCGTCGCGCTCGTCGTAAAGCAGTATCGGATGGAGATTGCCGTCGCCGGCGTGAAAGACGTTGCCGATCCTGATCTGATAGCGCTCGCCGATCGCGCTGATGAGCCGCAGGATCTCGGGCAGCCGCGTGCGTGGCACCACGCCGTCGTGCGTGGCGTAGTTTGGCGCGAGGCGCCCGGCCGCGCCGAACGCGCGCTTGCGCGCCTTCCATAGCGCGGCGCGTTCGGCTTCGTCGCGGGCGAGGCGGACTTCGCGAGCGCCCGCCACGCGCGCCAGTTCGGCGGCCTGAGTGGCGTAAGCGGTGAGGCCGGCTTCGAGTCCGTCGAATTCGATCAGCAGCACCGCGCCCGCATCGAGCGGCAGCCCGACGTGAAACGCTTCCTCGACCGCCTCGATAATCGGCTGGTCCATCATCTCGACCGCGCCAGGCACCATGCCCGACGCGATGATCGCGGAGACGGCGCGCGTCGCGCTGTCGACGTCGGCGAAAATCGCCAGGAGCGTGCGATGGGCCTCGGGCGCGCGCAGCAGCCGCAGCGTCGCGCGCGTGACGATACCAAACGTGCCTTCGGAGCCGACCGTCGCGCCAACCAGATCGTAGCCGCATCGTTCTTCCGCGCCGCCGCCGAGTTCGACGACTTCGCCGTCGGGCAGCACCAGCTCCAGACCGAGCACGTGATTCGTGGTGACGCCGTATTTCAAAGTGTGCGGCCCGCCCGAGTTCTCCGCGACGTTGCCGCCGACCGTGCATGCGACCTGCGACGACGGGTCCGGCGCGTAGAAAAACCCGGCCTGCTTGACCGCGTCGGTCACGCGCAGGTTGACGACGCCACTTTCGACTTCGACCCGCCGATTGGCGAGGTCGACCGCGATAATCCGGTTCATCCGCGACGTGCAAACCATCACCGGCGCATTCAGCGGCAGGCATCCGCCGGAAAGACCAGTTCCCGCGCCGCGCGGCACAAACGCGACTCGATAGCGATCGAGCGCGCGCAGAATCGCGCTGACCTGCCGAGTAGTGCGAGGCAACAGCAGCACATCGGGCGTGCTCTTCTCCATGGTCCAGCCGTCGCACTCGTAGACCTTGAGCTCGCTCTGGCGCGAGATAATCCCTTCGCCGCCGAGAATCTGATGAAATTCCTCGAGCAGGCGCCGGTCCAGCGACGACGCGGATTTCCCGTTATCAGGTGCCATTGCGACGCTACTCTACCACGCCCGCCGCCGCCGCGCTTCGGCCTTCGGCGCCTTGTTCCGCGCGCCGCTCCGGTCATAATAATAGCTTCGCACCCTTGGCCGAACGCCGATTGCTCGCGTTGCGGCACGATCGTCGAGAAAGGAGATTTCACAAGTGGCTTCGTTTCCAGAATTGCGGCCCTCCGCACGCATCCTGCTCGGTCCCGGCCCTTCCAACATCCATCCGCGAGTGATCAAGGCGATGGTCTCGCCGATGGTCGGCCATCTCGATCCCGACTTCGTCAAGGTGATGGAAGAGATCAAGAAGATGCTGCGGATCGTGTTCCGCACCACCAACGAGATCACCTTCCCGATTTCCGGTACGGGCTCGGCCGGGATGGAAGCGGCGATGGCCAACCTGATCGAAGACGGCGACGAAGTCATCGTCGGCGTTGCGGGAGTGTTCGGCCAGCGCCTGGCAGACGTCGGCGAGCGGCTGGGCGCCAAGGTCCACAAGGTCGAGGCGAACTGGGGCCGGATCGTTGAGGTGGATCGAATCGCGGCGGCGCTCAAGGCCGCCAAACGCCCCAAACTGGTGGCGATCGTGCACGCCGAGACCTCGACCGGCGTTTGGCAACCGGTCGAGGAAGTCGCGCGCCTGGCCCACGAGCACGGCGCGTTGATGGTGCTGGACGCGGTGACGTCGCTCGGCTGCATCCCGGTCGAAATCGACAAGTGGGGGATCGACGCCTGCTACAGTTGCACGCAGAAGGGCATCGGCGCGCCGCCGGGACTGGCGCCATTCACGATCAGCGAACGCGCGCGCGAAGCGGTGCGCAAGCGCAAGAGCAAGTGCCGCTCGTGGTACCTGGACGTATCGCTAATCGAGCACTACTGGGGTCCCGACCGGATCTACCATCACACCGCGCCAATCACCATGAACTACGCGCTCTACGAGGCGCTGCGGATCGTGATCGAGGAAGAGCTCGAGCCGCGCTGGCAGCGGCATCAGGTCAACGCCAACGCGTTGCATGCCGGGTTGACCGCGATGGGACTCGACCTCGCGGCGCAGGAGGGTTACCGATTGCCGCAGTTGACCGCGGTCGCGGTGCCGAACGGAATCGACGAAGCGAAGGTTCGCAGCGAATTGCTGCGGCTGTTCAACATGGAAATCGGCGCCGGCCTCGGTCCGTTCAAGGGCAAGGTATGGCGGATCGGGTTGATGGGCGAATCGTCGCGGCGCGAGAACGTGATGCTGGTGCTGAATGCGCTCGAAGAGATACTCGGCTCGATGGGGATGGAGATCGTCCGCGGCCGCGCGCTCTCGGCGGCCGACCGGGCCTATGCGTCGTGAGAAAGTCTCACGGGCCGAAGCGCCCTTCTTGTTGTTACGCTTGACGTAACACCGAACGGCTGCTATTCGTTGATAAGATCATTTGGCGACAAGGATGCGCAGGCGCTTTATCAGGGCCGGCGCGTCCCTCGCTTTCAGGCCTTTATCATGCAGGCAGAGCGTCGCTTGCAGATACTGGACAGTGCTACTTCGTTGCTCGACCTGGCGGCGCTGCCGAGCAACCGGCTCGAGGCTTTAAAGGGCGACCGCCAAGACCAGCACAGTATCCGCATCAACCAGCAATGGCGGATCTGTTTCGAGTGGCGTGATGACGGCCCTTACAACGTCGAGATAGTCGATTATCATTGATCCAGGCTTAGCCATGATGAACAAAATGCGGCCAATCCATCCCGGCGAGATTCTGCGCGGCGAGATGGAAGAAATGAGTCTATCCGCACGCGGCCTGGCGGCGGCGCTGGGCGTGCCGGTCAACAGAGTCACCGGCATTCTCAATGGTCAGCGGGCGGTTACGGCTGATACGGCGCTACGCCTTGCGCGCTATTTTGGTGGGAATCCCGAATTCTGGCTGAACCTGCAGAGCGCTTACGAGCTGCGCCGCGCCCGTTTGACTGCGGGCAAGAAAATCGCAAGCGAGGTCAATCCGCGCCGCCATAGAGGGCGCCAGACCGTCGCCGCGACTTGATGGTTATTACTCTTCCCCGTTCCCATCATCGTTGGAGTCGTCGGTTTCTTCTTCCTTCTCCGCCAAGCCGGCGACGGCGCGGACCTTCTCACCCGGATCGAGCCTGACCAGGTGCACGCCCTGGGCGTTGCGGCCGGTGATGCGCACGGTCTTCACCGAAAGGCGAATCACCTTGCCGCTGTCGGTGATCAGCATCACCTGATCGTCGATTCCGACCTGGCGCACCGCGACCACCTTGCCGGTCTTATCGGTCACGTTCATCGTGATCACGCCCTTGCCGCCGCGATGCGTGAGCCGATACTCAGAGGCGGGCGTGCGCTTGCCGAAACCGTTTTCGGAAACGGTCAGCAGCGTCTCGTCCTCGCGCACGATCGCCATCGAGACCACCTCGTCGTTGGCGAGCGTGACCTCGCGGCCTTGCTTGGCCGTAACGGTCTCGAGTTCCATCCCGATCACGCCGTAGGTGCCGCGGCCCATCGGGCGGACTTCCTCTTCTTTGAAGCGGATCGCCTGGCCCTCGCGCGTGGAGAGCACGATTTCCTGGTTGCCGTCGGTGATCCGGACACCGACCAGCTCGTCGCCGTCCTCCAGATTGATCGCGATGATCCCGGTTGAGCGCACGTTCTCGAACGCGTCGAGCTCGGTCTTTTTCACCAAGCCCCGCCGGGTCGCGAACATCACGTACTTGCCCTCGGTCTGCTTGGGCACCGGCATGAACGCGGAAAGCGTTTCCTTGTCGGCGAGGCTCAGCAGGTTGGCGATCGAACGGCCCTTGGCGGCGCGTCCGCCCTCGGGCAGCTCGTAGGCCTTGAGCTGATAGACTTTGCCCGCGCTGGTGAAAAACAGCAGCCGGTCATGGGTCGAGACCGCGACCAGATGCTCGACGAAGTCGAGCTCGCCGGTGGTCGCGCCGATCTTGCCGCGTCCGCCGCGGCGCTGAGTGCGATAGAGCGACAGCGGCGTGCGTTTGATATAGCCGCCGTGCGAAACCGTCACCAGCACGTCCTCTTCGACGATCAGGTCCTCGACCGAGAAGTCACCTTCGGCCTCGATAATCTGGGTGCGACGCGGATCGGCGAACTCCTTCTTCAGGTCTTCGAGCTCGGCGACGATAAGCTTCATCAGTTCGCGCTCGTCGCCCAGGATTTTCCGCAGACGCGTGATGGTCTCGGTGGTTTCCTTGTGCTCGGCCTCGATTTTCTCGCGCTCGAGCGACGTCAGGCGGCGCAGCGTCAGGTCGAGGATCGCCTGGGCCTGAATCTGGGTAAGCTTGAAGCGCGCCATCAGCTCCGTGCGCGCGTTGTCGGCGTCCCTGGCGGCACGAATCAGCTTGATCACCGCGTCGAGGTTTTGCAGCGCGATCAGCAGGCCTTCCAGGATATGGAGCCGCGCCTCGGCCTGGCGCAATTCGAACTGGGTGCGCCGCGTGAGCACGTACTTGCGATGGTCGATGAACGCGACCAGCATCTCACGGATCGTCAGCTCGCGCGGGCGGCCCTCGTGAATCGCGAGCATGATCAGCCCGTAGCTCTCCTGCATCTGGGTCAGCTTGTAGAGCTGATTCAGCACGACCTTGGGCTCGGCGTCGCGCTTGAGCTCGATCACGACGCGCATGCCGTCGCGATCGGACTCGTCGCGCACGTCGCTGATCCCTTCGATACGCTTGTCGTTGACCAGCTCGGCGATGCGTTCGATCAGCCGGGTCTTGTTCACCTGGTAGGGGATCTCGCGCACGATAATCGACGCGCGGCCGCTGCGCTTGTCGGTTTCGATCGCGGCGAGCGCGCGAATCGTGAGGATGCCGCGTTTGTTGAGATAGGCCTGGCGCACCGCGCCGCGGCCGAGCAGTTGGCCGCCGGTCGGGAAGTCGGGGCCGGGAATGATATCGAGGATCTGTTCGAGCGTGAGCTCGGGATTTTCGATCAGCTTGAGCAGCGCGTCGCAGACTTCGCCGAGGTTGTGCGGCGGGATGTTGGTCGCCATCCCGACCGCGATTCCGTCGGCGCCGTTGATCAGCAGGTTCGGCAATTGGGCGGGCAGGATCTCAGGTTCTTCCTGCGAGCCGTCGAAGTTGGGAATGAACTTGACGGTGTCCTTGTCGATATCCGCCAGCATCCGCTCCGCCATCCGGGTCAGCCGGCATTCGGTGTAGCGGTAGGCCGCGGGTGGGTCGCCGTCGATCGAGCCGAAGTTGCCCTGACCGTCGATCAGCGGGTAGCGCAGGTTCCATGGCTGCGCCATCCGCACCAACGCCTCGTAGACCGCGCTATCGCCGTGCGGATGGTAGCGCTTGAGCACTTCGCCGACGACGCCGGCGCATTTCGAGTAGCGCCGATTCGAGAGCAGCCCCTCGCGGAACATCGCGTACAGGATGCGGCGATGGACCGGCTTGAGGCCGTCGCGCAGGTCGGGCAAGGCGCGGCCGATATTCACCGACATCGCGTAGTCCAGGTAGGACTGGCGCATGTCGTCTTCGATATTCAGCAGCGCGGGTTCGTTGCGGATCGGTTCGTTACCGTTAGTCTGTGCCATTTATCGATTATTATCGTCTTTCTACTCCCTCTCCTTGTCCAAGGAGAGGGTTAGAGTAAGGTCCGCTGTCCGCTCCTGCGAGGCGGCCCGAAGTATCGCGGCGAGTACGCCTTCGGAATTCATCAACACATCAGTGTTCCAAAATCGGAGCACCCGAAGGCCGCGAGCTTCCATATATTTGGTTCGGTTTCTATCCCTCTCTGCCTGCCGCAAATCCATATGCTGACCGCCGTCGAGTTCGATTACGAGGCGGCATTCTCGACAGCAGAAGTCGGCGATGAAATCTCCGACGGGAACTGCCGCCGGAATTTGAGGCCAGTCAGCCGCCGCGCGCGAAGCATCTGCCATAACGCGCGCTCCGCGTCGGTCCGCTCGCGGCGCAGTAGCCGCGCGCGCCGGAACGTCAGCGGGACGGTGCGCGCGTTGGTCAAAGAGATGACCTCTCCCTCACCCTCTCCTTGGACAAGGAGAGGGACAAAAGCCTTAGATATCCAAGTTCCTGACGTTGAGAGCGTTTTCCTCGATGAACAGGCGCCGCGGTTCCACCTGATCCCCCATCAGCTTCTTGAAAATCTCTTCCGCCTCTTCCTGCGAGCCCAGTTGAATCTTGAGCAGCGAGCGCACCTCCGGGTTCATGGTCGTCGACCAGAGCTGATCGGGATTCATCTCGCCCAGCCCTTTGTAGCGCTGGATCTCGACTCCTTTCTGGCCCGCCGCCAGCACCGCGTCGGCCACCGCCTTGAGCGATTCCACGGTGCGACTCTCATCGCCGCCGACCGTGAGCTTGTAGGGCTGCGGGAAGGCTTCGAGCTCGGCCGACAAGCGGCGAATCTCACGCAGCTCGCCGCAATGATAGAGCGTCGAATCGACCACCGTCGGCGGAGTGGCGCCGTTGCGCGGATGGGATAAGATCGCCCGGTAGTTTGCGTCGCCGTCGGACTCGACGCGATCGACCAAGCTGTCGTCCTTGAGCTCGATTCGCAGCAAATGGACCATCGCCCTGGCCGACTTCTCGTCGTGGAAGCTTTCGGCACCGATCTTCTTCTCCGCCGTGAGATGCGCGAAAGCCGCGACGATCTTGCGCTCCTTGTTGCGCCGCTCGAGCGCTTCGTACATCCGATCGAGGTAAAGCGCCTTGCGCACCAAGCTCTTGAGCGGCGCGCCCTTGAGCTGGCGCGCGTTCTTGCCGGCGCTCGCGTCCAGCGTGACGGCCTCGGCTCCAAGATCGGTCAGGTAGTCTTCGAGTGCGGTCTCATCCTTGAGATAGCGTTCGCTCTTGCCCTTCTTGGCGCGAAACAGCGGCGGCTGCGCGACGTACAGATGGCCGCCCTCGATCAGCTCGATAAACTGGCGGAAGAAAAAGGTCAGCAGCAGGGTGCGGATATGCGAGCCGTCGACGTCGGCGTCGGTCATGATGATGATGGTGTGGTAGCGGAGCTTGGCGAGGTCCTTGTCTTCGCCGATACCCATCCCGAGCGCGGTTATCATCGTGCGCAGTTCGACCGAGCTCAGCACCTTATCGATGCGCGCGCGCTCGACGTTCAGAATCTTGCCGCGCAACGGCAGAATCGCCTGGGTGCGGCGGTCGCGGCCCTGCTTGGCCGAGCCGCCGGCCGAATCGCCCTCGACGATGAACAGCTCGCTGCGCGACGGGTCGCGCTCCTGGCAATCCGCAAGCTTGCCCGGCAGCGAGCCGGAATCGAGCGCCCCCTTGCGGCGCACCAGATCCTTGGCCTTGCGCGCCGCCTCGCGGGCCAGCGCCGCCTCGATCGCGCGCGCGATGATACGCTTGGCGTCGGAAGGATTCTCTTCGAGGTATTTGCCGAGTTGTTCGTTGACCACCGCCGACACCAGGCCCTCGACCTCCGAGTTGCCGAGCTTGGTCTTGGTCTGGCCCTCGAACTGCGGCTCGCCGAGCTTCACGCTGACGATCGCGGTCAGCCCCTCGCGCGTATCGTCGCCCTCAAGGCGCATGTCCTTGTTCTTGAACAGATTGTTCTTCGACGCGTAGGCGTTGATGGTGCGGGTGAGCGCGGACTTGAGTCCCGACAGATGGGTGCCGCCTTCGATCGTGTGGATGTTATTGGCGTAGCTGAACAGGGTCTCGTGGATGGCATCGGTCCATTGCAGCGCACAATCGATATCGACGCCTTCGCGGACACCCTTAAACCCGATAACGTCGTGCAGTTCCTCGCTGCCGCTGTTGAGCGATTCGACGAATTCCTTGATCCCGCCTTCGAAATGGAATTCCTCCTGCTTGTCGGTACGCTCGTCACGCAGGCGGATCCTGAGGCCGCCGTTGAGGTAAGCCATCTCCCGCAAGTAGCGCGCGACAATCTCGTACTTGAACCTGACCTCTGGAAAAATCTTCGGGTCGGGAGAAAAAGTGGTTTTGGTGCCGGTGGTCTTGGTGGTGCCGGTCTGCTCGACCTTGGTCTGCGGCACGCCGCGCTCGTAACGCTGATAGTAGACCTTGCCGTCGCGACGGACCTCGACCTCGAACTCTTCGCTGAGCGCGTTGACCACCGACGCACCGACACCATGCAATCCGCCCGATACCTTGTAAGCCTGGCGCTCGAATTTGCCGCCGGCGTGCAGCACGGTATGCACCACCTCGAGCGCCGAGCGCTTCTCGGTCGGATGCATATCGACCGGGATGCCGCGGCCGTTGTCTTCGATCGTGATGCGGTCGTTGCTATGGATCGTGACGTTGACTTCGCTGCAATGACCAGCCAAGGCCTCGTCGATCGAGTTATCGACGATTTCGGTTACCAAGTGGTGAAGGCCGCGCTCGGCAGTGTCGCCGATATACATCCCCGGGCGCTTACGAACCGCTTCAAGTCCCTCAAGAACCCGGATCGAATCTGCGCCGTAGGCGTCGGAAGCTTGTTTATTTGCCATGAATGAGAGCGGTCGCCGGGATACGATACCTGTCCGGCAACCGTTCGTATAGTATCCATCGCGGCTCATAAAGTAAAGCTGTCCGCGCAAAATTTAGTTAGAAATCAAACATAATCTCGAATTTAATCCGGCTGCCAAGAATAGCTTTATTTGAAGGGAAAATAGATTGACCGACTCCCGTCGACAAACGGGACAGACTAGGGCTGTGTAATCTACATAAACAGAACGAGGTTATTCAAAACGCTCAGAGCATGGACTCGACCGCACCAACGCCCGAGGCACCATTTTGATACACTGACTGACACACTTTATGCTGATTAGCTTGCCCCTGACACACAACCGCTTCCACTGAACTGCTATGCTTGAGCATTTGGATGGAACGAGGGTTGCTTATCGCTAGCGTGTAGCCAATCTTATGTTTTGTAACAGGCGTCCTCCGTTAGCAGGTCGAATCGCGGCAGCGATGTGCCTGATAGTCTGCCTGACCACAGTGGCCGTTCAGCAGATGCTGTCTTATATGGGTGCGGGTTCTGCAACGGTACCGCTCCCGGTGATGGCTGGGGTCGCGGCTACCTGCGCCTGGCTGGCTGTCGCGCCGCCTTCGGCCGTAGCGATGTCATTCCTGCCAGCCTTGGGAGGCTTGGCGTATGGTACCGTCGCGATGCTGGCGCGTCAGCGGATGGTGACGGACGAGGCACTCTTCCTGGCTATACGAGAGGCGGTGAGCAAGTACGCGGCCGCGCTCGCTCTGCTACTAGTCGGCTTGGCGGTGTTAACACGACGCTCGCGTTTGTGCGACCGGCAGCCCGAAGGAATATTCGTGTACTCGGGGCTTGATCGAACCGCCAACGCCCGTGAATTGTGGGTCGCATCGGCGGCCTTCTTGTCAGCCGGGCTGTTCTACGTCACGACAGCGATGCTGACGCCGAGCGAAACGCTCCCGATTGCTCAGAGGTTGACGACAGGCTTCGCGCTTTGTGCGGCCGGCATCGCGGTACAGGAATTATGGGGATACCTTCTGCTGCGGCCCGATACTTTTCGCCGCTTGCTCGAAGAATCCCAGCCGGTTTCAGCGGCGGTACGCATGACCGGATGGCTGGTAGGCTCCTTTCTGGCGGGCGTCCTAATTGCGTCCGTGCTGGTGGTTACGTTGAACGTTACCGGCCGTCCATTTGTTGCCTATATCTGGATCGGTGCCGGCAGCTGGTTCGGTGTGGCGCACTGGATTCGCCGCGAGTTCGTCAAGATGGAGAGCGCGCAGGCGACTGCCAAAATGCTGCAGATGGGCCGCGTCGCTTGAGCGCTCGAAACCAGCCCCAGCAAGCTGACATCGTTCGAATTCCCGTCACAGGCTACGTCCACAGGATTACGCCGCGAGCAGGCTGGCCGGTGCTCTCGCGGATGCCGCGCAGATAGATCCCCAGTTGCGCGCGGTACTCGTCGATCCGTCCGCTGATTTCCAGATCGGTCTTGAAATCGACCACCGTCCAGACGGCACGCGAGGGCTCGATGAAGGCCAGATCGGCCACGCCTTCGACCAGGGTGCCGTCCTCGATTTTGACCAGCACCGAGCACTCGCGCCGGACCTGCGCCGTGGCGGCGTCGCGCGCCCGGATCATGACGGGCGACCCAAGCGCCCTGCTGACGGCTTCGACCGCAGCACGGACCTCGTCGTCGCTCGCGCCAAGAATCCGTCCGCGAAAAGCCGCGACCCGTGTGATCGTTTCGCGGTCGGAATCGAAAGCCACGCCGAGCAGGATTTCGTGGACGAGCGTGCCGAAGCGAGTGCCGTGGGGCCGGCCGGGCTCGCGCGCGACCTCTTCGATCGAGACGTCCTCCGCCTCGGGAATCGATAGCTTCAGCTCATGCGCACGCGCCGCGATTTCGGTCGCGGTCGTGACGCTGATAGTTGGCGCGCCGGCGGCCGCTCTCGCCGACACGCGGCGCTCGCACCAGTCCCGATAACGGCGGATGCCGCTTTCGGATTTGACACCGCTTTCATCCGCGGCCAGGAGCTTCGATTGCCGAAGCCCCATCGTCTCCTGGACGTCGAGGCCAAGAATCGACGGGTCCCACCATACCACCTGATGATCTCCCGTCGCGGGCCGATGTGCTCCCGGCGCCACACCCTTCTCCTTTGGCGGCGCCTTGGCCGGGCGCACCTTTACACAATCCTCGCCGAACGGCGGGCATCCGGGCGGCTGGCGCGAGAGCGGCGAGCGCCGCGCACTGGACTCGGGATATAGCACGTCGTTGAGCTTGCCGAGCCATCCTTCGCGCCGTTCGTCGCCGAGCACCGGCACGATCAGTAGATCGCGCGCGCGTGTGACGGCAACGTAGAGCAGCCGCGCCGCCTCTTCGCTGTCGCGGCGCAGCTCGTCGTCGTTGTTATCGAGCAGCTCGCGCGGCGCGCATCCGGCCAGCCGCAGCGCGCACAGGCGACTCACGGGATCGACAAAGCGCTGCGCCTCGCCGGCGGTTTCGTTGCGCGTGATATCGGCGAGAATCACGATCGGAAATTCGAGTCCCTTGGCGCTATGCACCGTCATCAGCCGCACGCCCTCGGTGCCCTCCTCGACCACCGGCGCCTCGCCCGCCTCGCCGCTTTGGGCGTCGGCTTCGAGCTGATCGACGAAGCCGCGGAACGAAGTTCCCTCGCCGCGAGCCTCGTAGCGCCGCGCCTGATCCATCATGCGCATGATATTGGCAAGCGCCTGCTCGCCGGTCGGCCAGATCGCGAATCCGGCATGGGCGCGCGTCGCCGCCATCAGGCGCGAAACGGTATCGGCGATCGGACGGCGGTTGCGCCCGCGATGAAGCTCGCGCAAGACCGTGAGCGCGCTTGCGACTTCGCCGAGCTCCGGCGACAAATCCGGCGGCAGCTTGCGAAACGGATGCAGGCTGCCGAGGCTTTCGCGAAACGCGAGCAGCGCTCCGTCCGAGAATCCGAACAGCGGGCCGCGCAGCACCGCGAATACCTTGAGTTCATCGCCCGGCCGCTCGATCGCGCCGAGCGCATTGCGCAGCGCCTCGACTTCCTCGCGTTCGTGAAACGAGCTGCCCTTCACCAGCACGTGCGGCACGCGCCGGTTTTCGAGCGCGCGCACGTAGGGGCGGGTGACGTCGCGGTAGAACGCGTTGAAACGGCGGAACAGGATCGCGATATGGCGCGCGGCGATCGGCCTGCGCGCGTCGGGCTGGTCGCGCTCGGTCACGGTCCATCCGCTGCGCGCGATCAGCCAGTGAACGAAAGCGGCGATCGCGTCGGGAAGCGACTCGTCGATTCGCCAATCGACGATCTTGCCGAAATCGCCATACGGCGCCGGCACCGGCAGCGCGACGATCGCGGGCTGGCTTTCATCGCCGCCGCGCCACGGATTGAGCGGCTCGTAGGCGGCCTGCGTCGCCGATTCGACCATCAGCGGCGCGAACGCCGCGTTCGCCATCCGCTGCAGCGGCGGCACGGCGCGGAAGCTCACGGTCAGATGCTCGAGCGCGGCGCCGCGTTCGATTAGCTGGCGCTTGACGCGCTGGTAGAGCGAGACGTCGGCGCGGCGAAAGCGGTATATCGACTGTTTCGGATCACCGACGATAAACAGCTTGCCCGCGATCGGACGCCCGCGCCGCCAATCGCTCTCGGCGGGATCGTCGGACGAAAGCAGCAGCAGGATTTCCGCCTGAAGCGGATCGGTATCCTGGAACTCGTCGATAAAGATGTGAGTGAAGCGGCGCTGGAGATCGGCGCGCAGCGCGGCGTTGTCGCGGATCAAATCGCGCGCGATCAGCAGCAGGTCCATGAAATCGAGCTTGCCGGCGCGCCGCTTCAATTCCTGGTAGGAATCGACCACCGGCCATAACTCCTCGCGAATCAGCGGCGCCAGATCGGCGCCCGACGCCGCGCGAAAATTCTTGAGGCGCTCGTGCAGATTGCCGCGCCGCTCGATCACGTCGTTGCGCGCCAGATCGCCGAAGCTCGGCCCGTAGCCGCGCCATCGCCAGTACTTGCCGAAGCCGCCCTTGAGCAGCTCCAGTATTTGCGCTTCCAGCGCGTCGTAATCGCGGCCACGCACCGTCTCGAGCCGCGTCGCCTCGCGAGCGAAGCGTCGAATCCCGTCCAGGGCTTGAGTGAGCCAGTCGTCGGGATCGCCGCTATCGGCAAGCTCGCCTACCGCGCGGAGTTCAGCGATCACAGCGTCGATTTCGGCCTCGCGCGCGAACGGCTCGTGACGCCACGGGCTGTCAAAATCGCGCCATTCGCACAGTTCGCGCGCGATGCGGCGCAGGATCGCGCGCGGGCCGTCACGATGCGACTCGCGCCGGCGCAAAATACGGCGCACGCCGGGGCCGGGCTCGGCCAGCGTCGCCTCGAACCATCGATCGAACGCGCGCCCGAGCAGCGCGCCCGCTTCATCTTCGGCCGCGACCTGGAACAGCGGATCGACGCCGGCCTCGACCGGCTTTTCGCGAATCAGGTCGGCGCAGAACGAATGGATAGTGCCGATCCGCGCCTGTTCGAGATGCTCCAGCGACTTCTGCAGCCGCTCGCGGCGCTCAACCGGCGCGTCGGGACTCTGGCGCGCGCGCTCGATTTCGCTGCGCAGCCGCAGCTTGAGCTCGCCGGCCGCCTTCTCGGTGAACGTCACGGCAACGATCCGATCCAGCGTCGCGCGGCCCGAGCCGACCGCCGCCACGATTCGGCTGACCAGGGCGGTAGTCTTGCCGGTCCCGGCCGCGGCTTCGATCACCAGCGTGGTGTCGAGATCGTTGGCGATCCGATCGCGCGCGCTCTGATCGGCTAGCGTCATCGCATCTCCCGCAGCCGCTTGAGCTCGGCAAGCCTGGGTTTGGGCTTGAGCACCGCGCGCTGTTCCTCGTACGGACCGCACACCGGACGATAGTCGCAGTAGCGACACTCGCCCGCCGCCGGCATCGCGGGCAGGAAGCCCTCTTCGAGCGCGCCGCCAACGATTGCGATCACTTCCGCGATCGCCGCGCGCCCGGTGTCGTCGAGGCTGACCGTCCGCTCCTCGAAGCTGCCCGCCGAAGTGCAATAGTAGAGCCGTCCCGACTCGACCGGCTGGTCGAGAATTTTTTCAGCGGCGAGCGCATAGAGCAGCGGCTGCAGAATCGCGCCGCCGCCCACGATCACCTCTTTGTCCGCGACGATCTTGCCGGTCTTGTGATCGGTCGCGCGGAGCACGCCGCGCGGATGGCGCTCGATAAGATCGATCGAGCCGCGCAATCGCAGGCCGCCCGCAATCGCCACCGGTTCGCGCCAGCTCGCCGGATCGGATTGCGCCCGTTCGCTTAGGCCGAACGATAGCTCGAAGCGATCGGGGCACCATCCGTCGCCATCCCCGGCCGCGCGCCGCATCCACTCGCGCAGGTCGGCGCGGATCGACGCGATACCGTCCTCCCATACGCGATCGATCGCCGGCGCCAGCTCGTCGCGATAGCGCTCGGCGATCGCGTCAACGATTTTTTCCATCCGCTCGAGCGCGTCGGACAAATTCCGATCCGTGAGCGGCAGCGCGCCGGCGCGTTTCAATTCGGTGAGCAGATCGAACTGCACTTCGTGGAACAGCGCGCCGCGTGTCAGCGGATCGATAATTTCGATCGCTTCCGGTTCCTCGCGCGGTTCGAGCTTGTGGACCGCATAGAGAAGAAAGCGATACGGGCACGCGGAGAATTGTTGCAGCGCGGTCGGCGAGTAGGAGCGCGCGGAGAAGCGATGGTGCGCGAGCGCCGCGAGCGCGGCCGCATCGGGATCGACCAGGCCGTCGGCCGGGCTCCAGCGCCGCAGCCATCGCCGCGCGCGCGTGCGCAGGGCGCGTGCGAGATGATCATTCGCGCCCAGCAGGTAATGCGCCGCGCCGGCGGTGGTGTCGGGGTCGTCGGCGACCAGGCCGTCGAGGACAGCGAGATCGAATTCGGCGTCGTCGATCGCGTCTTCCGCGTTGGCCGGCGCCGGCCATCCCAACCGGATCGAGGCTTCGGCGCCGGCGCGGCGCGCGAGTTCCTCGAAACCCGGCAGGCGGCCCTCGGCCGCGCGGATAATTTCGAGCGCGTAGAAAGACGGCACGCGCGGGCGGCCTTGATCGAGATCGATCCGCGGATAAGACAGGACGAGCTTGCGGCGCGTGGCACCGGCCGCGAGCCTGAGCGCCATCCGCTCTCCCGCGACGCGATCGTCCTGCGTGGCCAATTCCGGGCCGAGACGCCTGCGCAACTCGTCGGGCAGGATCGAGTCCTCGGTCAGCTTCCTGGGAAAGATTCGTTCGGCCAGGCCCGGCACCATCACAACGTCGAAGCTAAGCCCGCGCGCGAGCGCCGGCGGCGCGACGAACACCGCGCCGTAGCGGCGCCGATTAGGGCGAAGCGTCAGCGTGCCGAGCCGATTCGCCAGCACCAGGCGCACTTCGTCGAGGCCGATCGGCCCCACCGGCGCCATCGGTTCGAGTTCCGCGAGCGCCGCCAGCACCGGTTCGCGATCGCGAATCGCGAGCTCGACCAGCGCGCGCAAATGACGCAGCCATTCGCCCCACAACGCTTGCGCGGGCAACGCGGCCAGCGCCGCGATTTGCGCGCTCGCCACTTCCTTAAGATGGGCCAAGTCGACGAGCTGGCGATCGTAGAACGACGCGCGAGTCTCATCGTCGTCATCGAGCGCGTCGCGTTTTTTCCTGAACTCGGCTTCGAGCCCGTCGAGCCGCCGTTTCCATCGCTCGCGGCTTCCGATCACCGCCGCGTCGACGATGAGCTGCTCCCACTTCCACGGCGCGCGCAGGCTGCCTTCAACGACCGGCACCGGATCGGCGCTTATCGATTGGGCTTCCGCGACGACCGGCGGCGGATCGAGATCGCCGCGCAACGCGACGGGAATCATCTCCAGATCGGCGGCAACGAATCGCGCGGCGTCAGCTTCGGCGCGATTTGGCGCGCGCTCGATCGAATCGGGAACTTGCGCCAGCGACAGGTATTCGGCGAAGCGGCGCGCCGAAAGCTTCTCGGCCGCGCACGCCAGCAACGTCAGCAACGCGCGTCCCGCCGACTCGGGACGCGCGGTGCCGCGCGCGAAGTAGGCCGGGATATCGGCGCGGCGCAGCGCCTCCTCAAGATGAGGCGTGTACTGCGCGGGGGCGTGCAGCAGCACCGCGATGCGATCGAATGGGACGCCGTCGCGCGCTTCAGCCTGAATCCGCCGCGCCAGCTCGACGCATTCGCGGTTCTCGCCCGGCGCCGACATGAACGTGACCGTTGCCTGATCGAGATCGCGCACGGGCGGCGTTGATTCTTCGAACAGATAATCCTGGAGCCGCGCCAGCGAGTCATCACGATCGTCGCGCGCGCCGGCTTCGGCAGCCTCAGCGGCGACTTCGAGCGCGGCCTCGAGATACGTTTCGCTGCGCCGGTCTCCGCTCGGAACCGTGGCCAGAATATCGGGCGAGCGAGATGTGAGTGCGGCGATAAAGTCGCGCTCGCAGATACTCGTGACGGGCAAATCGAGCAAGATCGTCGGAATTCCGACAAAGCGCGGCGCCGGTTCACGGCCGACAGCCGCGCTCGCGATTCGGAACATTTCGGCGCGATCGATCAAGGCGGCGTCGGCGAGTTCGGCCTCGAACTGCGCGAGGATCGTGGCGAGCAGCCGGCCGATCTCGCCAACCGCTTCGAGCCGCGATGCCGTCACCAGGTTGAGGCGCAATTCTTCGAGGGTGAGGGCGACGGCGGCCGGAAAGCCGGGCCGCTCCGCGATATCTTCGAAGTGTGGAATCGCGCCCGCCGCTTTCAAGCGATAGACGGCGCGCGCGGCCACCGCCTCGGCCGCGAGACCGCTGGCCGGCACAATCTGCGCGCGGCCCAAATCTTCCGCGCAGAGCAGGCCGACCAACCGATTCAGCGTCAATCGATGGATCGCGAACAGGCTGCGCCGCTCGGAGGCCAGGTTGCGAACCAAATCGTCGGCCGCCTCCCATCCGGATTCGACGATCAGCGCTTCGCTTGCGGCCGGAATCGATTCCAGCCATTCGCGCGCGGCGCGAAGCCGTTCAGACGCGCGTGGCGAGCGGATTAAGCGACGAGTCTGCGGCATCGTTTGGTTCATCGGGCGCGGACTTCGCATCGATCGTCGTTTCAATCGCCGCAAGCCGCAAGAGCCGTGCTCCGCTTCTCTCCACAGTACTGTTGATTGAAACGGAATCGGCCACAGCGATGGCTCGGGCCGCCTGTTGAGCGACGTAAACGACGGCTGGAAGCGAAATCGAGCGCGCGTTTAGCCGGCGAGAAATACCGGATCGCCGACTCGAACCGCACCGGGCGAACCTACCGACGCAAACACGCCGACATTAGCCGCATGATGGCGCGCCGCGGTGCGCAGCACGCTCAGGTCACGGGGAATATCGCTCTGGCGATGCGTGGTCATGACGCAGCGCAGCGCAGGCTGCATCGCGACGATTCGCAGCGCCTCGCCAACTTCCAGACTGTGGCCGTCGCACCAGGCGTCTTCGACGAAGCCGGTCAGCTCGGGAAGGGTCTGGATAAAGATGTTGGGGCGATAGCGGCGCGGATCGATCACGCAACCTTTCGGGCTTAGGCTGCGGAGATGCTCAAGCGTGCCGCTGGCCAGGACATGGATGATAGCCGAATCGAAGAACGTGCCGAGCGGCAATTTGAACACGTTCGGCATCGTAGCGGCGGTCCATTGCGGGAAGAGGGTCTCGACCCGAACGTCGCCGAAGATAGTGCTGGTATCGATTTCCGCCTTCGACTTGACGCCCGGCTGCACCCGCTCGAGCTTGACCTGATGGCCGAGCGCTTCCGAGATCATCGACGACGCCTGGGGGTCATCGACGCGTGTAGCTTTGCCGTCAGGCAGCCGAATCAGGACGTCGCCCGTGCCGTCGTTGGGCGGGGTCTGATAGCGCGCTGCGAAGTCGAGCAGGGCGGGCCATTTCTTGGCGCTCACGATGTTCCCGCTGCCGGGGTCGCGAAGTGCCCAGGCGCGATCGCCAATGACGCCGCCTTCGGTGGCGACAAACTGGTCCAGCTTCTCGCCCAACATGGACTTGACTGGATAGCGCCAGAGCTCACGGACTTCGCCGATCTGACGTCTTGCCATAGCCGTTGCATCGACGCGGAAGACTCCGAGCGATGCCTCCGATCGCTACATAGCAAGTATTCAGGGCACGGACCAGAAATCAGTTGTCGGAGCTGCTACTGCCTTGGTCCAGATTTCGCCTGACGAGTCCGAGCTCGCGCAGGCGTCGATAAAAGGTTGCCCGGCTGAGTCCCGAAAGACGTGCCGCTTCCTGGCGACTGCCCGAACGCTGCAGGAGCTCGCGAAAAAACTTCTGTTCGCCCGCTCGCTGCTGCTCCAAAAACTTCTGGTAGTTGAGCGCTTCGTGAGGAGCGCTCGCGAAATCCGTATGCGGTGGCACGCCGTTGGTAAAAGACGGGGGTAGGAACTCATCGGCTCGATGGTCGTCTTCGAACAGCGGGATTGACTCGATCACGTCGCTTGGAGACAGCACCACCGCGCTCTCTACTGATCTTTCCAGCTCGCGCACGTTCCCAGGCCATGAATAGTGCATCAGCGGCTCCAGGGCATGCGGTCCCAGGCACAGGGGTCGCCCGTACTTCAGCGCGAGGTTTTCGAGGAAAAACTGAACCAGCAGTTCGATGTCACGGCCCCGCTCGCGCAGCGGCGGCAGCTGGACGACCACGCCGTGGAGGCGGTAGAAGAAGTCGGAGCGAAACGCGTTCTTCCCGATCGCCGAACGTAGCTGTCCTAGTCCGTTGGCCGAAGCTACCAGCCGGAAATCGCTCGGCACACTGTCTTCGCCGCCGACGCGCTCAAAACGACGTTCTTGGAGCGCGCGCAGCAGCTTTACTTGAACCGGCAGCGGCACGCTGTCGACTTCGTCGAGGTAGAGCGTACCGCGGTTGGCCCGTTCGAGACATCCGATGCGGCGTCTGACCGCGCCGGTAAAGGCGCCCTGTTCGTGGCCGAAGATCTCGCTCTCAACCATGTTCTCGTTGAAAGCCGCCGGATTGACCGCAACGTATGGGCCGCGACGCCGCTCGCTTAATTCGTGCAAAGTACGTGCGGCGAGTTCCTTGCCCGTGCCAGTCTCGCCAAGAATCAAAACCGAACAATCAGTAGGCGCAGCGTTGCTAAGCAGATCGTAGACGCGAAGCATCGCAGGACTGCGGCCGACCAGATGCTTAAACTTGGAGGGCAAGGGATTGGACGGATCGATCGACACCGGGCTTTGGCGAATCCCGCGCGCCAGATTGATCATGCTCTGCACGCGGCCCGCAAGTTCGCCTTCCGCGGCGTAGGTCGAGACCGCGAAAACTCCGGGCCGGCGCAACAGGCGTCTATATTCCGCGGTCGCCTGCAGCGACGGCGTCCCGATCAGCAGGACTGCCGTGAACGGCAACTCGGGGTGCTGCTTGAGAGCGTTGCAGAGCGTGAGTCCGATGCCGGAATCGAAAGTGAGATCGACTATCGCAACTTTGGGCTCATACTTGCGCGCCAGCGCAAAAGCCGATTCACTTGACGCCGCAGTCAGCAGCAGCGTGTTCGAGCTCTCGAGCAGTCGATGTAGGGTCTGAAGATTAGCGCCATCCGGTGCGACAATGAGTATCGGTTCCGCAACCATCCTCACCCACGTGTCTCCAGTCCCCCCTTATCTCCCGTTTTAGCTCACTCATTCTCATTTGCGATACTATTCGCGTCGCAAATCTCATACAAGCCCCACCGGAAGAAATTTTTCACTACAAAATGGCGCAATTTGCCTGATTGTGGCACAAGCTTACATTATGTTAGATTCAAATCGGGCCAGATTGCCGCAAAAAATGCCCTATTTACTGAGCCTTTTCGAGAACCGACGTTCCATGCTATACCGCCGCCAAAGCACTCCGGATGGTTATGCCGCACACTACAATTCACTTAAGTTTTCCTACAATTAGGCTGCTTCGCGTAATTAGGCACCACTCTTGCGTAGAATCGCCATGCCCACTTCACAAAGGTTCTTGCGAAGAGGCCTGAGAAGCGGAATTGGCGACAAGGATGAGCGACATGAGTGACATCATTCGAGACTTGGCCGGCAGCTCTAACTTCGACAGCTTCGACGAGCGAAATGATTGGTCGAACGGAGCCATCGAAGACACCGCATCGCTAAAGGGCATCATGCATCCTCTGGATCAAGAGGAGGACGGGCGAGCCTGGGATATTCCGGCAGGTGGTGACTACAGAGCAGGAGTTTCGTCGCAAAAGCGAGATTCGGATGTCGAATGGATCAATCTCGCGACCTTGGGGCAGGGATCGGCGGAGATGGGTGGTATGGTGGGTAGATCGCCGCTCATCCGCGGAGTTTTCAGGGCGATCGAGCGACTGGGACCGTATAAGGCGACCGTGCTGATTCAGGGTCAATCGGGCACGGGCAAGGAACTGGTCGCACGAGCGTTGCACAATCTGGGGCCGTGTCCGCAGGGACCCTTCGTAACCTTCAATTGCTCCAACCTGGTGGACTCATTGGCCGAGTCTCAGCTGTTTGGCCATGTACGCGGGGCGTTTACCGACGCCCGCGACGAGACGCTGGGTTATTTCCGCTCGGCCAATGGCGGAACGCTGTTTCTGGACGAGGTTGGAGAGCTGCCGCTTCGGTTGCAATCCAAACTGTTGCGGGCGGTGGAAAGCTACGAAGTGCAACCGGTTGGTTCGACGCGCAGCTATCATGTCGACATTCGGCTGGTGGCAGCAAGCAATCGCAACCTGTTGGCGATGGTCAAGGCGGGCGAGTTCCGCGACGATCTTTATTATCGACTCAATGCCACCTCGATCTTGATCCCGCAGCTCAAGCGGCGAATCGAAGACGTCGACGTGTTGGCGGCTCATTTCATCGAGCGCTACAACCGCCTGCTGAGCAAGCGGGTAGCATACCTGTCGCGCCGCGCACTGGCACTGTTGGCCAGGCATGATTGGCCGGGCAACGTTCGCGAGTTCGCCCACGCGATCGAGAGCGCGATGATGCTGACCTCTAACGACCGCATCGACGTTAGAGACCTGCCGGCGATACTGCTGGAGAGTACGCCAATCGAAGTGGCTCAGCCGACGATTGCCGAGGCCGATTCGGCTCCCGTGGCGGCCGCCGGGGCGGCGCCGACAGCCGAGCGGCCAGCGCGCTTTTCGCTCGACGAAGTGCTCAAGACAACCGTGCTGCGCACCCTGGAGGACACCGGCGGCAATCGCCGCCGCGCCGCCCATCTGTTGGGTGTCTCGCGTTCCACCCTTTACCGGATGCTCGCGCGTTACGGCGTTACCAAGAAGTTTTCGGTAGCGACCGCGTGCGTCGCGCTCTAGTGCCGCGCATACCTGACTGGGGCTGAGGACGTCGGCGCGACGTCTTCAGCCCCAGGCGCGTCCCCGTCCGGGGTCGCGCCATCGTTCAAATCAATATCGCTATAGAGACGTTCTGGTGGCGGCGCCTGCGGGTGTTGGGCTCGGCATCGGGGTTGGGCTTTGCTCCGCGGCGGACGGCGCCGGCGAAGGCGAGTTGGCCGCCGGCGTGGCAGTGGCGTTGGGAGTCTCATGGACGGATGGCGCCGCCGATGTTGGCGCGGTCGTCGATGGAGCCGGCGCCACCGGCAAGGCCGGCGTCTCGGACGGAGCCGACGTGGCCGGACTAGCCCCCATCGCAGCCGCTGCCATCAACTGCGTTCCCACGCCGTAGGTATAGACCAGATCGGCGCCCAGGTGCGCTTGCCAGAACAGGGAGCCGGTCGCTATCAGAAACAGGATCAGGAAGGCTGGACGCGAGCCGGCCAGGAAATTGAACGCCTGCAAACCGGCGCGCCACAGCATCAGCGCCGCGAACGCGTACATCAGATATTGGCCGAACTCGGCATGGCTGCGCAGAACGTCCTGGGCCGGTCCGGCAATCGTCTCGCCGAGCCGCTGAACTTCGAGCGTGCCGGTAAGATACGAGAGTCCCGCCGCAATCGTGCCGAGAACCATCAGCGTCAACGCCATGTAGCGAAGCCATAAGCGGGCGGAGAACAACGAAGCGACCAGGTCGATCACCAGCGCGGTGGTCAGAAGCGCGAGGGTGAAGTTATTGACTAAAGGATGTAACTGCCAGGCTTGCAGTACTTTGATGACGCTTTCCATCTGGGCTCCTGGGTTAGAGATAAGATTGGCTCTGAGGTGGACGCAGCTCCCGCCCGCTCAGCCCGCCGTATAGTGCTCTTCGAGCAGATATTTAACGTCGGGACGGTTAAGAACTTCGACGAAACAAATTTGTTGCTCCGCGTTGAGGTCGATTATGAGAAAGCCTTCGATCGCGGGCAGTTCGATGGTCTGCGCGACCTTGACCTCGCCCCCGGTAGCGAAGCTGGAGCAGCTATCGTCGCCGCAATCGCAGATCGACTCGATACGCAGCCCGCGCAACTGGTCTACAAGTGGCTCGGCCCCGGCCTGACGCATCAGATACGCGAGTTCCTCGACCAGGTCAGGCAGTATGTCACTCAGTAGCGGCGCTGGCATCGAGTCTCAGACTTTTAATCAAACCTCGGGCGCGATCAACCCAAACCGCGCAAGCGGGCTGGCCGGGCTCGTCACGTTTACTCCGTGACGCTTTTCTTCAGACCGTTGCGATCACACGCCGCGAGCCTGAGGGTGCCAGATGTGCTTATGGATTTGAAGCTGGAGGCGCGCCGGCAGCCGGTCTTCTAATATCCATCCGGCGAGAGCAGCCGGAGCAAGGCGCTCGAAGGCGCAACTCAGCAACACGGCGTTCACTTGCGACGCCAGCTTGCGCTCGAGGATCACGCCGCGCGCCCATTCGTAATCGGCGCGATCGCTAATCACGAACTTGATCTCGTCGCGACGAGTGAGATGGTCGAGATTGCTCCACAGATTACGCTGCGCCTCGCCGCTTCCCGGGCACTTCAGATCCATGATTCTGATCGCGCGCGGATCGAGCGCGCTGATATCGCTGGCTCCCGAGGTTTCGACCAGGACTGTCTTGCCGGAATCGAGCAAAGCCTGGATCAGCGGGAAGACCGCCGCTTGCAGCAGTGGCTCGCCGCCGGTCACTTCGACCAGGTCGCATCGGTAGCCCGCAACCCGCTCGACGACTTCGGCCATCGTCATCTTGCGCCCCTCCGAGAAGGCGTATTCGGTATCGCACCAGCTACAGCGCAAGTTACATCCGGTCAGGCGCACGAATACACAGGGGCATCCGGCGCGAGTCGACTCGCCCTGGATACTGTAGAAAATCTCGTTTATCAGCAGCGAATCCGCGGGCATTCAGGTCAACTGCTCGTGTGCCGCGCCCTGAGCCTCCCGCATCACGGTCTTGAGCGCCACGCCATGCTCGGCGGCGACGCGCCTGCAATCCTCGTATTCGGGCGACAGGTTGACCAGGCTGTTGCCCTGGCGGCAAACCTTGACGCGGATCGGCCCCCATCGCGTCTCGACCTGCTTTATCTCGCGCTCGAGCTTGAGGCGGCCGACTCGATGGTAGCGCAGGCCGATCGTCGTGGTCTCGGAAAACAGGACGCCGGCGATAGCGTCGCGCCTTGCCTCTTCGGCCAGCACCGTCAACGTGATCGCGGGACGGCCTTTTTTCATTATGGTTGGCGTAAGCACGACGTCGTAAGCCCCGGCGGCGAACAGCCTCTCGGTTACGTAATCGTACATCTGCGGATTGAGGTCGTCGATGTTGGTCGCGATTTCAATGATCTCGTCGCTATGCGCGGGTGCGGCCTCTCGCCCAACCATCAAGCGCAGCACGTTGGGCCGATCCTCGAAGCTGGCGCTGCCCGCGCCGTAGCCGATGCGTTCGATCTCGAACCCGATCGGGAGAGGAGCCGGCCGCGCAAAGGTTTTGACCAAGGCCGCTCCCGTGGGCGTCACCATCTCGCCCTGACCGTCTCCCAGCTTAACCGGGAATCCCGCAAGCAGCTCGACCGTGGCGGGCGCGGGCACCGGAAGCTTCCCATGACGCGAGCGCACGAAACCACCGCCCATCGGAAGCGGCGATACCAGCACTTGGCCGATTTCGAGCCGCGTAAGCCCCCAAGCGACGCCTACAATATCAATTATCGAATCGACTCCGCCGACTTCGTGAAAATGCATCTCTTCAGGGCTGACCCGATGGACCTTCGCTTCGGCCTCGGCCAAGGCGCCGAAGGCCGCGACCGCGTTTTTCTTGACCGCAGCATCAAGGTCGCTGGCTTCGATAAGACCGCGAATTTCGCGAAGCTTCCTTTCCGGCTGCGGTTCGAGCAGCTCGACATCGAATTTGAGGGCCGAGATTCCGCTCACTACGCGGCGTTGAGTCGCGAGGCGATAGCCACTGAGTTTAAGTGACGCTAACGCCGACTCCAGCTCACGTAGATCCAACCCGGCGTCGAGCAATGCCCCTAGTAGCATATCGCCGCTTAGGCCCGAGAAAGCATCAAGATAAGCGGTTTCAAACATAAGTTACTTTACTTATCAACAATCGATAACTATGATCAAAAGGTTATCTGCTCCCTGCGGAATTATCATGAGAAAAAGAGAACTCGAGCTCTTCCGCCGCCTGCTCGAAGAGCGCAGAAAGGAGATACTGATCGAAGCCGGCAGGGCGGTCGACTCAATGAACGGCGAGTCAGAGGAAACTTGCGCGGACCCTACCGATCGGGCAGCGCTCGAATCCGACCGCAATTTTTTGCTGCGGATGCGCGACCGAGAGCGAAAGCTGCTGGGCAAGATTGACGAGGCCTTCGAGCGAATCGAGGACGGAAGCTACGGCCGATGCGAGGAATGCGGTTTGGAGATCGGCTTGGAACGGCTGCGGGCTCGTCCCGTCACTACTCTGTGCATCGATTGCAAGTCATCACAGGAAGCGCGCGAACGACAACGTGTGGCGCGCTGAGTTTCCTTTAGCAAATTATCGATGAAAGTCCGCAAGGCCGTTATCCTAGCCGCCGGCTTTGGCACTCGTATGCTGCCGGCTTCGAAGGCCATCCCCAAGGAAATTTTACCTGTCGTCGATACTCCCGCGATCCAGCTCGTGGTCGAGGAAGTGGTACGCTCGGGAATCCGCGACATCGTGATGGTGATAAGCCCCGGCAAGGCGGCGGTGCTCAATCATTTTCGGCCGGCGCCGGACCTTGAACGCGCCCTGGAAGAGCGCGACAAGCAGGATTTGTTGGATCTGGTCCGCGCGACGAGCGCACTTGCCAATATCACGCCGGTTGAGCAGTCGGTGCCGCTGGGTATTGGCCACGCCGTGTTACAAACCCGTGACGTGGTGGGCAACGAGCCTTTCGCGGTCCTGCTCCCCGATGACATCTTCGACGCCGACCCGCCATGCCTGCGCCAGTTGCTTGACGTAGCCGCATCCGAGGACGGCCCGGTCGTCGCGTTGATGAGAGTAGCGAAAACCGAGGTCTCGAAATACGGAATCGTCGAGGCGCATCAGCTTGGCGGGCGCCGGTTCCATCTTACCGGGATGGTGGAAAAGCCGCGTATCGAGAACGCACCGAGCAATCTGGCAATCATCGGCCGATACGTTCTACCCCCGGAAATTTTTTCAATCCTTGCTGAAGCCAAGCCTGGCGCTGGTGGCGAAATTCAGCTGACCGACGCTCTTTTGGTCCTGAGCCAGCGACGCAAGCTCTACGGTTACGAGTTCGAAGGGGTGCGTTACGACCTTGGCGACCGCTTGGGTTTCCTGACCGCCCAGATCGGATTCGGCTTGAAACGTCCGGATTTGGCTGATAAGTTGCGGGCCTACTTAAGGTCGGTGGTTTCTTCCTAGGGTTTCGGGGCAGTAGCTCAGCTGGGAGAGCACTACGTTCGCAACGTAGGGGTCGAGGGTTCAAATCCCTTCTGCTCCACCAAACCTCCTCTTTGAATTATTACCATGAAGGATTTCATCAGCGATTTGAAGGAAATCAAGGCACGTCCACGCAATCAAATGGAAAAAGGGGCTGTCACGGCATTACAATTTTTTTAGCAGCCCCTTAATCGCTTCATTCTCCAGCGCCAGTTCCGCGTACATGCGCTTGAGCCGGCTGTTCTCCGATTCCAGTTCCTTCACCCGCACCAGCTCGGACACCTCCAGCCCGCCGTACTTCGCTTTCCACTTGTAAAAGGTCGCGTGCGAGATCCCGTGACGCCGGCATACCTCCGGTGTCTTCGCTCCCGCTTCATGCTCGCGCAGGATCCCGATGATCTGTTCCTCGCTGAATCGACTGCCCTTCATTCGTCCGTCTCCTTCCCGTGACGGACTTCAAATCGCGGGTGTTTTCGGGGGGCAGGCCATCGACCAAACAGGCAATCGCCATCGGACTCTCAAAGGCGCGCCGCGCTGGGATAAAATTGAAGCCGCAAAAAGGTGGCACGGTATCGGCAATCTCGCCGCTGACAGCTTCGAGGCGCGCGCTGGCGCAAGCGGTCGATCGCCTTGAAACAGCCTTTTACCATCCAAGCCCGGATTAGAAGACCTGCGCGGGGCTCAAATCCTTCTGCTCCGCTGTTCCTTTATCACCTACTTCTATCGCCTACTTCGCGAAGAATTAAATGAACCTCTTCTTTCTGGAGTATTTTCCGTCCTAATGGCGGTTAGCGGTCTTTATGGCCGTTCCGTGGAAATTACACACGCGGTATCGTGTAAATTTTACTCGCTCCCGGATTCGACCCTCATGAATTTAGAGCGTTTTTAGCGGCATACGGGTTGCATCTGTTCGCTGTCGGATGACAGCGAGCAAGCTATAAATGGGGATTTTTACCGAACCAACTGAGCGAGGGCAGAATCAGTGGAGATAGCTGAGCGCATTCAAGAATATTTCGGCAGCCAATTTGAACCAGACACGTTGCTGCCGGTCCAATACAACGATCTCATGCGGCGGCGTTCGGCGCTGGAGGGCGAGCATAGGCTGATGTTCGCCGTGCTCGAAGATGCAGTTGAGTGCTATCTCAAGCACATGAACGCCAAGAGTCGCAGACGGCGGATCCTTTTCTACGAAGTGCGGAATTGGATGGAAGCCAGGAACAGGGTTGGGCTGTTCAGCTACAACACCCTGTGCGAGACGCTGGGCGTCGACGCAAAGGGGCTCAAGGCCGCGCTTGAAGATCGGCTGAAGAAGAGCCGTGATCTCAATCTTCAGGACGCCTCGGACGTTGCTGCTGCAGCAGGTTAAGAATAGAGAACGGCACCTCGTCTAAGCCAACAAGCTCGTGAGCAGGTCTATCCAGGCCTGCTCGCGAGTCAGTGCGATGACCCAAGCCCTCCTAAGCTCGTCACCGATAACCATTCGATAGAATTTCGGCGTCAGCTATCACTAAAAGATGGCGTGCGCTGCGTTCGCAATTCACAGTTCCCAAAGACAGTTCGTTCCGTTCCAGTGATAATAAATACAGTAAAGATCAGTATTAAATAGGGCGGGGCTTATCGCTGAGAACTGAGAATTAACTCTTTGCTGCTCTAAGTATCCGACGTTGACTCATTTCTGGCTGGCCGAGATCCTAAAAGGGCGAACTCGGTGAGTACCGAGTGGCTGTATCTCCGTCAGATTGCGCAAGGGGGGCGCGGAGTACGAAGCCTGCACTTTAAGGTGAGGGGTTACTTCGATGTCCCTAGCTACAGCCTCCGTTGGTGGGCAGACGTGCCAAACCGCTCTCATAATTGGTGCCGATCGCTTCCTGGAGCGGCTGCTACATAAGCAATTCCAAGATCGGAATTTCGAAGTTATTATGGCGCTTAACGCCGACTCGGCGCTGGCGGCGCTGGAGATGAGGTGCGTCAACCTGGTTTTGGTAGCCGAAGCGCTGCCCGATGGGCCAGGAATCGACTTTATTCGTGAGACCGCGAAGCGTTTCACTGCGAGCCGATTCGTGTTGGTCGCCGACGGCGATAAGCTCCGCAAGGTGGTGGACGCGATTCGTTCAGGAGCACACGATTTTCTGTCGCTTCCGCTGGAACCGGACGGGATTCCGACCTTGCTCGAGCGCCTTGGGAACGACAAACGCCGCAACTATAAACTCGCGCAGGAGCCGTCAGATGGCTTTGAAAATATCATCACCGCTTCGTTCGCGCTTAAGCGAGCAATCGCCGAGGCGCGGCAAGTAGCGCCGTTCGACGCGCCCGTATTGATTCAGGGCGATAGCGGCACTGGCAAGGAGCTTTTCGCGCGAGCCATCCATAGCGCCAGCCGGCGCGCGAACTCACCTATAGTGTCGCTGAACTGCGCCAACCTGCCCGAAGCATTGTTGGAAAGTCAGCTCTTCGGACACGTGCGTGGCGCGTTCACCGGCGCCGATCAATCGCATACCGGATTCGTCGGCGAAGCCGCAGGCGGCACACTGTTTCTGGACGAGATCGGTGAGCTGGGGCCAAACCTTCAAGCCAAACTTCTGCGTTTTCTGCAGGAAGGCGAATATCGTCCGTTGGGTGCGGGCCGATCGCGGCGCGCCGATATTCGGTTTATCGCCGCCACCAACGTCGACCTGTGCAAAGCCGTCGAGCGCGGCATCTTTCGCGCGGACCTGTACTACCGATTGGCGGTATTTCCGATCGTGCTCGTGCCGTTACGAGAGCGCCGTGAAGATATAACGCTTCTCACGAACCATTTTGTCCGTCTGCTGGCGTCCAAGTTCGGCTGCAGAGAGCCGCGAATCGAGCCCTGCGCCGCGGAGTTGCTGATCAACTTCGAATGGCCCGGTAACGTCCGGCAACTCGTCAACGTGCTCGAGCGAGCCCTGATTCTTTATCGCGATCAGGATCTCGACGCCTCGCATCTGGCGCCGCTGCTCGAAGCGCCAAAGCCCGAGTTAAGCACCCGTCCGAGCGAGGGCCCGCTGCTCGGATGGGAACTGCCGCTCCTAGGTGTTAACCTCGAGGCGCTGGAACGTGACCTGATGCTGCAGGCGCTGGCTCGCGCCGAAGGCAATGTCAGCCGCGCGGCGACGCTGGTGGGCCTCACGCGTGCGGCGTTCCGCTACCGAATCGGCAAGCTGATGGACGAGCATGCGAACGCCGAAATCGCGCACCGGAATCTGAAGCAGACCCTGAAGCAAAACCTGTACGACATGGTTCAGCGGCGAATCAATTAATCTGCCGTCTTGGCTAACGACCGCCCTCGCGCTGCTTGAGGAAGAACAGGATGGTGTCGTCGAACTCGTCCGGATGCTCGAGCTGGGGAAAATGGCCGGTGTCCTTGAAGATCGCGGTCGCGGAACCGGGGAGCATCGAACGCAGAGCCTGAGCGTGGTCAGCGGGGATAATCTGGTCTTTGCCGCCCCAGATGATCGCGGTCAAAATGTTGAAAATCTGACCGAGGCCCGAACGGATGTGAGCCTCGTCCGCGGGGATCGAATCCAGCATATCGGACTGCGCCGCGATGTCATCAGCCACGTCCGCCATCATGCGCTCATACATGAACGCGGGCATCGGCGGCATTCCGAAAAAGCTCGCCTCGACCTGATCGCGCATCGCCTCGGCGTTGGCCGGAATCAGGCTTTGTCGAAGCCGCCTCGCGCCGGAAGTTCCAATCAGCCCGCCCGACACGATGATTAGCCGCTCGATCCGCTCGGGATGGGTCACGGCGACATAGAACGCGACGTCGGCGCCAAGACCGTGGCCGACCAGGTTGACGTGGTCGAGCTTCAGCGCCTCGATTAGCTGTTCGATCGCGCGCGCCTGATACGCGATCGTGTATCGCACCTGTTTGTGCTCGGACCCGTCGAAGCCGAACAGGTTGGGCGCGATAACCTTGTAGTGGGCCTCGCCCAAGGTCTTCATGATTTCGCGCCATTCCAGCGCGGCGTTGGGTCCCATCCCATGAATCAGAATCACCGGCTCCTGATCCGAATAGCCGCCGGTGATCAGATAGGTCATCAGGCCGTCGTCCAGCGCGATTTCGTTTTGCGTGACGCCCGACCATCCCAGCCGCACCAATTGCAACCATCGCAGCACCGTAACCGGATGGAGATAGAACGCCGCCGAAAATACCCCCAGTATCAGCGCGGCTATCGGTCCCGCGATCCGGACCCATCCGCCGCGCGGCGACTCCGGACTCAACTCCGCCCGGAGCTTGCTTTCGGACGGAGCTTCGAAGGACGACGGAGCCAAAATCGAGCGCTAGTTGGGCGGATTCGATTCGGTTGCGGGCGAGGCGCCCTTGCCGTCGTCCGCGCTCGAGGCAGTCTTTGCGGATGCGGTTTTCGCCGCTTTTTTCTTCGCGGATTTGCTTTGCGAGACGCCAGTCTGGTTGGCGCGGTCTTGGGCTAATAGTTTGTCGACGTGCTCCGACGAAGCGTTCACCGAGCGAGTCGCGTCGGCAGCGGCAGCCGCAGCCTTGTCGGCCGCTACGGTAGTCTTGTCGGCCGCTTCCTGAGTCTTGGCGGCGGCCGCCTCGGCACGGGCGGCGGCAGCTTCGGCACGAGCGGCGGCAGCTTCGGCCTGCTCGTCCGCGGCGCGATTCGACGCGGCGCATCCGAGCATCCCGCCGGCTATCGTGATCGCGGAGGCGACGACAAGGATTCTCACCAAACTCGACGGCATAGGGTTCTTGCTCCGGCGCGCGGCATAGCGGGAGCTTTCGCACCTCGCTCTGCCGCGCGCTGCTAGAGTCGGATGGCCACCGTTATCCGGCGTGCCGAGCGGCGCCGCGCTTTAGCGTGGCGCCAGCGCCTCCATCGCCCGCTGATCGGGAAGCGGGCTGTTGTCGGCGGGCAGCGGCAGGATACAAACGTGCGTCGCGCCGGCCTTATGATGGGCCGCGATGCGATCGCGAATCTGGGTCTCGGTGCCCCAGGCGACGATCGTGTCGACTAAACGGTCGCTGCAGCCGTCAGCAAAATCGGCGTCGACGAAGCCCAGATTCTTCAGGTTATTGGTGTAATTGGGCAGGCGCGGAACGTAAGTCTTCATATAGGCGCGAGCCGCGGCGCGAGCTTTGGCCGCGTCGGTCTCGAGGATTATCGCCTGCGCCGCGCAGATCCAAGGTTTTTCTCCGATCGCCGCGCGCACCTTGGCGGTATGCTCGGGCGGCACGAAGTAGGTATGAGTGCCGAGAGTCTCAGCCGCCGCCAGTTGCAGCATCCTGGGATGCAGCGCCGCGATCACGATCGGCGTTTCCTCTTTGCGCGCCTCGGCGCGATACAGCGAGGATTTCATCTTCGCCAGATAGTCGCGCATGTAGCTGTAAGGCTTGTCGTAGTTATGCCCGCGCAGGCCGGCGACCAACGGCTGATGGCTGACGCCGATACCGAGCAGGAAACGGCCGTCCGAAAGCTCGCCCAGGGTCTTGGCCGCCGCCATCATCGTTATCGGGTCGCGCGCATAGATGTTGGCGATACCGGTAGCCAGCACCAGCTTCTCGGTCTTGCTCAGCAGATACGCCGCATGCGGGAACGGCTCGCGGCCCACGGCTTCGGGAATCCACAGGGCCCCGTAGCCGAGCTTTTCCACCTTGCGGGCGAAGTCCGCGGTTGCGGCGCCTTTCATCGCGTCGAGAAAAAACCAGACTCCATATTTTCCTATATCCATAGAGCTCTCTTACTAGCCCGCTTGGCCCCCCGCCGACAAGCGTTAGCAAGGGACAATTCTCTGTTTTCGCGAAGGGGATCGAACAGAGCGAGCGCTAATCCCGACTTTCTCCCGAAACATCATGGGAGTCCGATCCGGGGATTTCTCGCGGAGACCGCCCAGAGCTAAGCCGAACGGGCTCGAAATGACGCGGCGAGCCTGACAGTACCGCGCCTGGCGTCGGAGCCTCGAATCCGGCCGACGCGCCGGCTAGGCAAGGATGTTAATCAGCGGCATCTTGCCAATCTCGGACGCCAATGAAACCAAGGCCTGCTGCTCGGCCGTATCTTCCTGAACATTTATCGCGACCTGGGCGACGTCGGCTCCAGCTACCTGATTGATGCTGTTGTTGATGGTGGTGACGGCCGAGGTCGAATTCGTGGCCAAGGCGGACGCGTTGTTGACTGACGTGCCGATCGAGGCGTTAGCACCGGCGATCTGCTGCAAAGCGGCGTTGAGCTGCGGAATGGTGGCCGCGACGGCCGTCTGGTTGCCTGCATTCAGCGCGGCGACGAGTGAAGTCATGGCGCCGATCGCACCCGAAGTGGCGTTGCCGAAAATGCTTTGGCCGTCAAAAGTGACCTGGATTTTCGCGCCATTACTGAAGGAAGCGGAATTGGTACCGGCGTCTCCGGCATAGGCTCCAGCCGCGCTGAATGGCGCGGCCTGGGTCTGATTGCCAGCGAACAAGTATACGCCGGCGTAATTGGTGTTGGCGCTTTGAATCAATTGAGCGAGCTGTCCCTGCACAGTCTGGGCGATGTCGGTCATCTGGCTCGCGTTGACGGTTCCGTTGGCGCCCTCGTTCGCATTGGCGATCGCCGAGTTGATCACGGTGGAGGCTTGGGACAGAGAATCGGAAGCCATGTTAAGACTATTCTGAACGAGGTTCGCCAGGCTTGCGTCGTTGCTCGTGGCCGACGCGCTGGTCTGCAGGATTTCGGCTTGAGCAAACGCGGCCGGATTGTCCGAAGGTTGCATGACGCTCTTGCCGGTGGCGAGTTGCTGCTGGGCAACGTTAAGATCGCTGGTTACCGTGTCTATTGAATCAGCCAGCGTGTCGTATAGGACTAAATCCGAAACTCGCATTTTAAAAAGCCTCCGTCAGTCAGCCCTGCTTACGATTGGGTCGTCATCATTGTGATCAGGTACGTGGTGGTGTCCTTGGCCACCTGCACCGCCTGTCCGGCTGCCTCGAGCGCGTTCTGATACTGGATCAGCTTGGCGAGCTCGTCGTTGAGCGAGACTCCGCTTATCGAGCTCTGCAGCTGAGTGAGCGACTGTACCGAACTCGTGGCGGCGGTCTGCGCGGCGGTCGCGGATTGAACCTGCGAGCCAAAATCGCTTGAGATCAGGCTATAGGCCTGGCTGAAGGTGCTGGTCGGGAAAGACGCGTCCAGCTCAGTCGAATTGGCCAGCGCGGCGAGCGAGGCGGCGTTGGAACCATCACCCGGCACACCGGCGGCAGTTTGTGCGGCAGCGACATTCTCTTCAGTAGCCGCTGGATTTAGCGAGATCCCGTTGCCGCCCGCACCGATCACAAACAGCTGATTACCGGTCGAACCATCCAGTCCGTAGCCGGTCTGATACTGATTGTTGATGGCGGTCGCGACCGAGGTTACAAAACCATTGAGCGAAGTGTTTAATTGAGAAACCTCGTTGGCGGAACTCAGGATTCCACCGATCGAACCACCGAGCTGGCTGCTCGACAGCGGCAAGTTGCCGTTGGCCAGCGAGACCTGGAGTCCGACCGTGCCGCCCGATCCGGTGGTCGAGAGCGTCAGCGCCTGCGTGCCCGATACCAGCGGCATCCCGGCAACCGAGACGTTGCCGTTGTTATCCGCACCGGCTCCAATCAGATTGGCCAAATCGCTGACCAATGCGTTGCGCTGATCGAGCAGCGCCGGGGCGTCACCGCCGCCAACGTTGGCAGCCTGGATCTGCCCGTTCAACTGGGCAATCTGCTGGGTGTCGCTGTTCACCTGCTGCACCATCGAGGGCAGGGTGCTGAGCTCGTTCGCAGCGGTCTGATTGAGTTGCTGGCTGAGCTGCTGCGACATGCTCGCGAAGTTGCCGGCCGCGGTCAGCACCGCCTGCCGCGTAGGCCCATCCTGCGGCGAAGCGGAAAGATTGGTGAACGAGTTGAACAAGTCCTGAAGCGAACTGAGCAGGTCGCTGCCCGAGCTCGGCGCAAGATAGGTCTGTGCGAGCTGGGCAACCTGGGCGTAGGAGGAGTTGTAGCTCTCGCTGGACTGAGCTTGATTCAGCGCCTGGGTCAAGAATGGCGTCTGCGCGCTCACGGTTCCCACCACGTCGACTCCTGTCCCGGCGCCATTTGGACCCGAGCGGGCGCTGAGCAGCACCGACTCGGCCGAATAATTGGGATTGCTGGCATTGGTGATATTAGACTCCGCAGCCTGAAGCTCGGCATCGGCGGCATTGATACCGGTCAAGCCGATGCCCATCAGATCAACTCCCATCGTGAGTCCCCCCTCTTTAACACAGTTATGCGCTCGGTTACCGCCCGCTCCACGTGCCCGATCGCGATCGCCAGAGTGTTGAGAGCATTTTGGATTTCGAGCAGATCGCGCCGCTTGCAATTGCTTCCTTCCGCGATCAGGCGCTTATTGAACGCGGTGATTTCAGCAGCCATCCGTTTAAGCGCGTTCGGGTCACCCCAGCCGGATTTCCAAGTGTCGAGGTTGAGATTTTGTGCTTTCACGATTTCTGATTCAGCGCCTTAGCGACCGCCCGGGCCACCCCCATCGGGTCGGGCCGATAGGTTCCGGACGCGATCTGGGATTTGAGTTCTCTTACCAGCCCGGAATGGAAGGAAGACAACGATCCGGCAGCCTGCAAAACGTGGCCGAGGATCTGCCCCGAGCCGGACAGATCGGTGCGATCCGATTCTGAACCGCTCGCCCCTTGTGAACCCGCCAGACCATAAGCAGAAGTGGCAGGGTTCGCCGCTTCATCAGCGGCCTGCGCGCCGCCGACGCGGGCGAGATTCGAGATTCCCGTGATCGTGTTAGCCATCAGCGTCATCCCTCCGTCAAAGTCGCCGGCGGCGGCAGGATCGGACCAAATGTCGCCGGCCGCGGCGGCAGCAGCAGCGGACCGCGGCTATCGGCCGCCGTCGATCCGGCCGAGCCGTTCGAAACCGCGGACGTGGACAAATTCGGCGATGCCGCAGGCGCGTAGCTCGCAGGTTGCACGAGAGTCCTGCCGGCCTGGGATAGGGCGGCCAGCGCGTTCGCCGCGGACGAGGACTTGCGACTATTCGAACCGGCGAGCTGGCGGCTGATAACGTCGGTCAGCGGTTTCATCGCCGGCGAGCGCGCTAGCACCTTGCCGATCGCCTGATCGAAGAACGCGCCGTAGACGTCGCCGGTCGCGCCGCTGCCACTGATTCCCATCGGTCCCGAGCTGGAGCCCATCCCTCCCTTGCGCAGTTCCGTGGCAAGCATCGACGCGAAGATCTCAGCGAAGCCCTGCACGGCGCCGTTTTTGTCGGTCTGGCTGCGCGCAGGTGTGGCGAATATCTGCTGGCTGAATACGGCGGGATTAATTGCGGTCGTCATCGGTTCACCTCTCCTGTTAACGAACAACGAGCTGGCCATGGAGTGCGCCCGCGGCGCGCAGGCCTTCGAAAATCGCAATCACGTCACCGGGCTTGGTTCCCACCGCGTTGAGAGTCTCGGCGATCTGCTCGACGCTGGCCGCTTCGGGAAGCATGAAGAAATGCGACTGATCCTGGTTCGCGGTTATCTTTGCGGTCTTGTTGACAACCGTAGTTCCGCCGCTGAACGGCTGGGGCTGCGAGACCTGAAGCTTGGGTTCGACCACCACCGTCAGGTTGCCGTGACTGACGGCCGCTTTGCCGACCGAAACCAGCCCGCCAACCACCACCGTGCCGGTACGCTCGTCGACCACCACCCGATCCGATTCAGCCGGCTGGATTCTGATCTGATCGAGCGCAGCGGCGAAATTCACCGGCGTCATCCACGGCGGCAGGCCGACGTTGATCGTGCCCGGATCGCGCAGGATCACGCGCGCGTCCGCATAGCGTTTCGCGATCGCGTCCGCGGCGCGCACCGCGACGGTCGGATTCGGATCGTCGATCTCGATCTCAAGCTCGCGCATTTTGGCGAAATCGTTGGCCACTGTATGCTCGACCGTGGCTCCGTTAGGTATCTGGCCCACGGTCTGGAAGTTTTTGCGCGAGGAGGCTCCGGCACCGGCGCCGGCGAAATAACCTTCGATCGTGATCGGGCCCTGGCCGACCGCGTAGACCTGTCCGTCGGTGCCGTATAGCGGCGTCATCAGGAGCGTCCCGCCCTGCAGCGAGCGCGCGTCACCCATCGACGACACCAGCAGGTCGATTCTCGAACCCGTGCGCGCGAAGGCCGGAAGATCGGCAGTCACCATCACCGCCGCCAGATTGCGCACCTGCATGTTGGTGGGATTGAGGGTCGACGGCAGGTTTACTCCGGAGTGCATCAGTGAATTGAGCAGGAACTGCACCGTGAACTCGGTCTGCTGGCTATCGCCGGAATTCTGCAGACCTACCACCAAGCCGTGGCCGAGAAGATGGTTGACGCGAGTTCCACGCAGATGAGCCAGCGTGGACAAGGGAACGGTGCCGTTGGCTTCGCCCCACTGGAAGCCGAGCAGATCGCTGGACGGAGCGGACGTCGGATGCTGCGGCGGCGGCAGCATCAGGTCAGCCGGAGCGGCCGACTGAGCATAGGCGATCGCCGTGCTCAGCAGCGCACCCAGGATAATCGCACCAGCGGTTGCTATCTTCGTTAGAACAGCCATAACCAATCCAACATGCGGGAGCCCATTCCGCCGCCCTGCTTGTCGCGAATCTGTCCAGTGCCGGTGAAGCTGAGATGGAGGTCGGCGACCCTGCTCGAGGAAATCGAATTATTCGAGTCGATATCGCGCGGGTTGATCAGCCCGCTCAGGTTCAAGGTATCGTTCTCGCCGTTGATTCGAATCGAGCGCGTGCCCGCAATCTTCAACCGGCCGTCGTTCGAAGTCCCGATCACCGCCACCGCCACCAGCGCATTGAGGGTGTCGGCGGCGCTCATCGCTCCCTGGCCCGCATCCTCCGTATCCGAGGTGCTGTTGACCACGCTCGAAAGATTCAGCAGCGGATTATGCTTGGCAAGCGATTCCACCGCGCCGAACATGTTAGGCAGCGCCGCGTTAGCCGAACGCTTGGCGCTCAAAGCGGTTTGAGCCGTGGATTGGCCGTTGATAACTTCGGCGACGTTCACCATCAGGACGTCGCCAACCTCGCGCGCCTTGGGGTCGGAGGTGATATCGGTGTGATTAAGGCTCACCGGGATGGCGCCATCGGCGAGCTGCGCCTGCTGGATTTCGGGTTGCGCAGGGTCCGAATCGACAGCCGCCGCGGGCTTGCTCGAATTCTTGCTCGGCTTCGAGCTCGAATTCGAAACCACCGCCGTCTCACTCGAACCGTCGTCCGGCGGCGGGTCATCAGACTTGCGTGTGCCGCCGGACTCATGTCCGGGGAAGAGCATCCGCGGCACGACGTGTGCAATCGTCGGCGCGAACGGAAGCACTGCGCATCCGCCCAGCGGCATCGATATCGCGAGCGCTACAACTACCAGGGTCGTCACCGATTTCATTGCATCACCAGCTCACCGGCACGTACTCCGGTGACACGGATCTCCACTGACGCACCAGTCTCAGAATTCAGCATGGTTGCGCTATCGCCGATCGACGCGGTGGAGCGAGATTCCAGTGCAGTCTTCACGGTTATCGCGCCGTTTTTTACCACCACAGTCACCATATCGCCGGGCCGCACTGCTACCGGTTTGGCCAGCTCGGTTGGATACACCGGCTGCCCCGCACCGATGAACGTGGTCGTGACCAATGGGCCGCTAAAATTGAAATCGCTGGAAGCGCCCGGCGCGCCGCTGAACGCGTCGACCCATCCGCGAGAGAAGTCAGCGGCGGTCACCGGCTGCTCGGCGGCCAGCGCGCGATTCGCCACCATCACCTGCCGCTGCGCCTCAAGACTGGCGCTGCATTGGCGCGTGCGCGACTTGCTCTCCAATTCGACCATGAACGTGCGCGAGGTAAGACGACTGATACCAGGCGCGACATCTTTCACCGTGGTTCCGGCAGCAACCGGACACGCGATCTTGACGCTTGCGATCCGCACGCCCGGCGCCATCAACAGCGCCAAGCGTTTCGCGATCTCGGCTTCGATAGCCTTCGCGGTCGGCGCGTCGGCCGAAGCCGGAGCGGTCGCATCGGCGTAGGTCCACACCGCCGTCAGCAGGATCGCTCCGAGCAGAGCCACAACCGTCCTCACGATCCGGTTGCGAAGAAACCTCTGCCACGCTGTCGGCCACAGCGATTGCGGCGCAAGCAGCAGCGCTCCGATCGGGCATCGCTGGAGCGGGCGCGAACCGCGCTGTGCGAGGGGATCCAGATGGCTGAGTTTGGATCTCATGGCGTTACTTGATCAGGCCGTTGGCCATCTGCTGCATTTCGTCGGCGACCGAAACCGCCTTCGAATTCGCTTCGTAAGCGCGCTGCGCCTCGATCAGTCCGACCAGTTCCTGAACCGTGCTGGCGTTGGGCATCTCGAGGTACCCCTGGCTGATCGAACCGAATCCGTTCTGCCCGGCGATACCGACCTGCGGCGAACCGGAGGCCTGCGACTGCCGATACAGGTTCTGGCCGAGCGGCTCCATGCCGGCGGAGTTGATGAATCTGACCAGCTGAAGCTGCCCGACCTGCGTGGGCGTGGTCTGATTGCCCACTTGCACCGATACCGTCCCGTCGGGTCCGATAGTCAGATTCTGGGCGCCTTGCGGGATACTGATACTGGGCATGACGGTGTAGCCGTCGAGCGTCACCAGTTGCCCGTTCTGATTCAGCCGGAAGCTGCCGTCTCGAGTGTACGCGATCGAGCCGTCGGGCATCGTGATCTGGAAGAAGCCGTCACCCTGGATCGCGACGTCGAGCGGATTACCCGTGTTCTGGAGCTCGCCTTCGGTGAAGATTTGGTCGATAGCGGCGGTGTGAGTTCCCAGACCGACCGCTTCGCCGGTCGGCACCTGGCTCACCTGTGACGACTGGGTTCCCGCCTGGCGCTCGTTGACGTACAGCAAATCCTGGAATCGTGCCGTCGATACTTTGAATCCGGCCGTCGAGGCGTTAGCGAGATTGTTGGAAATCACCTGAATCTGGGTTTCCTGAGCCTCCATTCCGGTGGAAGCTATCGATAGTGCTTGCAGCATCGAGTCCCTCTCCTTTTCAGGCCTGAAGCGTAAGCGCTTGAATTGTGCGATCCTGTGATTCATCGATGGCATGCACGGCGTTGATCGCCGATTCGTAGCCGCGCATGATGCGCATCACGTCGAACACCCCCGCGATCGGATCGCTGCCCGACTGCTCGACATAGCCCTGGCGCAGCTGGCTCGTGGTGGCTGCAGGCAGCGGCTCACCGTCGGCCGTCGCGTAGAGCGAAGAGCCGGCCGGATTCAGCGTCGCACCCGTAGGATCGGCCATCCCGATTCGACCGATCGGCTGGCTGTTGACGCTGATCGAGCCGTCAAGCGCGATCGCAACCGTGCCTGCCTGAAGCGTGATCGTGCCGCCGCCGTCGCCAAGCACCGGCTGTCCGGCGGCGAGCAGGGTTCCGTCCGGCGACACTTCCATCTGGCCGTTGCGGGTGTAGGCCTCGCCGTTCGCGGTCTGGACCCGGATGAAGGCCGGGCCCACGACGGCAACGTCCAGAGGATTACCGGTATTGCGCACCGGGCCCTGCGACATGTCGAGCGTCGGCGCGGCGGCCTCAACGGCGGCGTACTGGTAGGGCGAAGACCCCTGCTCCACAGCCTGGGCGGCAAGTTCGAAACGGCGAAAGCCGGGCGTGCCGCCATTGGCCAGGTTGTGAGTGCTGATATCCAGGGCGTCGAGTTGGCTGGCGGCACCAGAGGCCGCAACAAATAATCCGTTCATTTGCCCCCCTTTCCGGTTATCGCCGAACGAAGCTTTCCCAGCGCGCCCTTGATCAGACGGGCGACGCTGCTCGCCGACTGTTCGAGCACGGCGGCGACTTCCGCCACCGTCAGCTCCTCGAAATAGTAGAGCGTGAGCGCCAGCCGCTCGTCGGCCGACAGCATGTACTCCATCATTTCGCGGACCTCCGCCGCCTCAGCCGGATCGAGACGGTCAGCGCTGTCCGGGTCCGGTATCGCGAGCGATTCGATCTCGTCGTTGGGCGGTACCAATACCTGATCGCGCACGTCACCGAGCGCGCGCAGGGCCAGGTTGATTTCGCGCATAACAGCTCCATGAATATGCGAACGTGCAAAGACGCCGAATCCAACGCCGCGGCTGGGATCGAAGCGGCGCGCCGCCATCAGCAGGCCGTAAGCGCCGGCCGACAGCAGGTCATCGCGCGTCAGCCCGATACGCGACGAGAGCCACACGCGGTCAACCTGCCGCGCAACCAGCGGCAGATAGCTCTCCACCAGTTTCGCGACCTCGGGCTCGGACAGCCGGGCGGCGGTGTTTGAATCGAAATCGTCGCGCGTTTCCGCGATCGCCGGATAGGCCTTCATCCGATCCTCCCGACGATTAGCGGATTCACGCCCGGCGGAATGTCGGTTGCGCCGAGGACCACCAGATGCTTGGAAGCGCGGCGCGCCACGCGCTCGAAGATGCGCCGAATCTGCGGTGAAACCACGATCGCCGGCGCCTCCATCACGGTCGCTGCGGTATGGCCGGCGGCCTTGGAAATCGCCTCGCCGACCTGGCGCGGAATCGCCGGGTCAAGCGGCATCTGCTGATCCGCAGCCGCGGCGGCGAAGAACGGCTCCTCGAGCGCGGGATCAACTACCAGGACCGGCAGGGTTCCGTCAGGGCGGCGCAGTGGTTCACAGATGATTCGGCCGATACGCGGACGAATCCGCTCGACGATTTCCTGCGGGTCCTTGGCCCCGCCTTCCGCCGCCATCGCTTCGAGTATCAAGGGCAGGTCCCTGACCGAGATTCTCTGCGCGAGCAGCAACTGCAACACGCGATAGACCGTACCGAGATGGATATTGAGTCCGGACAACTCTTCGACGATACGGGGCACGATCTTTTGCGCCTGCTCGAGCATCGCCTCGACGTCCTTGCGGGTCAGAATCTCGCTCGCGTTGGCGCGCAGCACCTCGGCAAAATGCGTTACCAGCACCGTCAGCGCGTCGACCACCGTATAGCCGCGCAACCGGGCGGCGGTTGCCTGCTCCGCGCTCACCCATTTGGCCGGCAAGCCGAAGGCGGGCTCGTTCGCGTCGATCCCCTTGATGCTCGCGTCGGGGCCTTTGGGGCCGGGAATCGCCAGACTCATGCTGGGACGCAACAGGCTGCGCGTGACTTCAGCACCGCGCAGCTTGATTCGGTAGCAGTTCTGCTCCAGCGTCAGGTTGTCGACGATACGCACCGGCGGCAGGGTGACGCCGAGTTCGTCGCGCAGCTTGGTGCGCAATCCGTGGATACGATCGGCAAGTTTCCAGGGTTCGTTGACGAACGGCACCAAAGCGACGCCCAGCTCAAGCGTGATGACATCGGGCCAGAGCGAGTTCGAGGCCTTGTCGGCAACCGGTTTAGGTTTGGGGATAGCGTCCTCGGCCGCGGTCAGCGCAGCCTTGCGCGCATGCCATCCCACGCCGCTCAGCGCCGCCGCCATCGCCAAGAACGGGACGTGTGGCAGTCCCGGCATCAACGCGATCAGGAAAAACAGGCCGGCGCTTCCGAACATTACCGCGGGATCACGCAACAGTTCCTTGCTGATCGTGGCGGGCAAGTCCAGTTCGTGGCTGGTGTGCGAGACGATCACGCCCGCCGCCGTCGACGTCAGCAGCGCCGGAACCTGGGCCGCCAATCCGTCGCCGATCGTGAGCAGGCTGTAGGTGTGGAGAGCGTCGTTGAGGCTGAGCCCCTTATCGAAGATGCCGATAAACAGGCCCGCGACCAGGTTGATAATCATGATCACTACGGCCGCCACCGCGTCGCCGCGCACGAACTTGCCGATACCGTCCATCGCGGCGTAGAAATCACCCTCCTGCGACAGTTCGCGCCGGCGCCTGCGCGATTCTTCTTCGCCGACGAGGCCCGCATTCATGTCGGCGTCGATCGCCATCTGCTTGCCCGGCATCGCATCCAGCGTGAATCGCGCGGCGACTTCGGCCACGCGGCTGGCGCCCTTGGTCACCACGGCGAAGTTGATAATCGCGAGCACCACGAACACCACGATCCCGACGGCGTAGTTGCCTCCCACCAGCGCGCGGCCGAAAGATTCGATCACGACGCCGACGGCGGCCGGACCGCGGTCACCGTGCAGCAGGATGAGACGGGTCGAGGCCACGTTGAGCGAGAGCCTGAGCAGGGTCGCGATCAGCAGGACCGTGGGAAAGG
>JBEKLA010000004.1:0-46051 GCA_050010455.1 Binataceae bacterium (SeqCode)
CGAATCGCATTGACTATGTTGTCAAGGTTACGCGTCCGCCGGCCGCGTTGGAGCCGCAGCCTATCGGTGAGCGCGAAGAGATAATCGCTCGCCATGTGGGGCGCTACATCGAGGACGGGACCACGGTCCAAATTGGCATTGGCGCCATCCCCGATGCGGTAATGGCGAGTATCAGCGACCGGCGCGATCTGGGCTTTCATTCGGGACTGATAAGCGATCGAGTCGCGGACCTGATCGAGAACGGCGCGATGACAAACGCGCGCAAGCCCATCGACACCGGCATCGCCGTCGCGTGCATGGTTCTGGGGACGAGTCGCCTGTATCGCTTCGTCCATCGCAATCCCGCGGTTGTGATGTTCTCCGTGGCACACACCCACGGAGCAAAAGTGATTAGCCAGTTGAATCGTTTCGTCGCGATAAACTCCGCCGTCGAGGTGGACCTGACCGGACAAGTCAACGCCGAAGTCGCGGGCGGCGTGTATGTCGGGACGGTGGGCGGGCAAGTTGATTTCGTGCGCGGTGCGCAGCTCGCCGAGAACGGACGATCCGTGATTGCGCTGCCGTCGACGGCTCGCAACGGCAAGCTCAGCCGCATCGTCTCCCGGCTCAGTGGTCCTGTAACGACGGCACGGAGCGACGCGGATGCAATCGTCACCGAATTCGGCGCCGCCGATTTGCGCGGGCAGCCGCTGGACGAACGCGTGCGGCGCATGATCGCGATCGCGCATCCCGATTTTCGAGAGCCGCTCGAACGCGAGGCCTATGAACTTATGCGCCGCGGCGCATGGTAAGGAAGATTGAGCAGTCTGGTCATTGCCGAAAAATCATCGCGATGAGAGCGAGTAATGCCAGAACGTGTTGAACCGCGGAAAATAGCAGTTCATCTCCGCCGGCGCTTCAATGGAAAAGCGTAGGACGGAGGTTCCAGCTACACGCGCGGGTATGCTAGAAGCGCTGGTGGAAGCAGCGCGCGGCGATTTCAAACAGAGCAGCGGCAGCGTGGCCGATTGGAAGAACGCGATTGTTGAAGGAGACGTCAATGAGACTCGGGCTTGAGAAGAAAGCTCCTTGGTTCGCATCCTTAACGTTACTCGCGGCGACGACTCTGTCGGCGGCGCTGATGGCTGGCTGTGCGAAGACGGTTTCGGAACAGCCTGCCGTAGTGAAGCAGGTCCAAAGCGGCGAACCCTCCGCGGTAAGCGGATTCCTCGGCAATGACGTGTCTCTGCTCCAGCCCGGCAAGGAAGGGCAAGCTGCGATGGTTTACATCAATCCGAACGTGCAGTGGAGCCAGTATAACAAGATAATGCTTGAGCCGGTTGAGTTCTGGGACAGTGCGAACTCAACCGTGTCGCCTACCGACCAACACATATTGACCGCATACGCCTACAACAAACTCAAGGAAGACCTGCAGAAGAATTTTACGCTGGTCGACCAGGGAGGCCCTGGCGTACTGGTGCTTCAGGTCGCGCTTGTGAACGCGACTTCGGCAACTCCGGGACTCCGTTCAGTGTCGGTGGTAATTCCACAACTGCGCATCATCAACAGTGTCCAATCGCTCGCCACTGGCAGCTATGCATTCGTCGGTTCCGCGGAGGCGATGATGAAAGCGACCGATTCCCAGAGCGGACAGCTTCTGGCGGCAGCAGTGGACAAGCGCGCAGGCGGTGTCGCGCTCAGCCAGGCAGCGCAATGGAAATGGGGAGACGCCGAAAGCGCGATAGACTATTGGGCCGATAGAGTAAACTCCCGCTTGCTCGAAGTACAGGGCCGGGCTCCCGTAGAATCCAAGTGACCGTCTTGCTATCGCGACGGTTTTGCGGCCTGGCGTTTTGTATTTGCGGAAATAGAATGCGCGACGGCTGTGCGACGCCGGCCGCGGGCACCATCGATAGGAGGATCTGGTTTTGCGAATTGCTTACATGCCGGATACCCACTTTGGAGGATACGATCAGAAACTTCCTGGTTCCCGCGAGGTCGCCCAGGCAGCCGAGCACCTGCTCGAGGAATCGGAGCTGGCCGAGCGCGTGGGATTTGACGCCCTGTGGCTGCCGGAACGCCATGCTCGACCTGAGACCTTCTTCCCGAACACGGTGATGCTCGCCGGTGCCATAGCAGCGCGCACCACGCGGGTTCAGATCGCTACCACAGTGCTGCAACCGACCTACCATCATCCGGTCCACCTGGCCGAACAGCTGGCCATGGTTGACCATCTCTCGAAAGGAAGATTCATCTTCGGCGCCGGCATGGGCTACCATGAGGAATACTTCCGCCTCTTCGGCGTACCGATGCGGCAGGCAGGGCGGCGTTTTGAGGAAACCCTTGCGGTGATCGAGGGCGCTTGGACCCAGGAGCGCTTTTCATTCAAAGGCCGGTTTTTCGAGTTCGACAATATCTTGCTGACCCCCAAGCCGTATCAGCGGCCGCGTCCTCCGATTTGGATCGGGGCCTTTTACGATCGCGGCATCGAACGTGCCCTCGACTGGGACGGTTGGGTTTGGTGGTTTCCGAGCGACATAGAAAGTGCGGCGGTGAAGATCGATTCCTGGCGTGAGAAGGCCTACAAGAAGGGTCGCAAGCACTGGACGGTCGGCCTCGCTTACGAGGGCTGGATCGGCGACAACGAGGACGAGGTGCGCAAGCTGCACGGCCACCGTTGGGTCACCGAAGCGAAGTTCTACGAGACTCATGGTATGACGCCGGATATCGAGCAGCAGCCCACGGAACGGTTGGAACGGCAGTTCCTGATTCTGGGCCCGGCTCAGAAATGGATCGATCGCTTGGGCGAGGTACAGGAGCGCCTGAAGCCTGACTACGTTTGCCTGCGCACGCGGAATCCACGACCGGATACCGGGTACTATCCGAGCAAAGCGGAATTCCTGGAATGCATCCAGCGCCTGGGCGAAGAGGTGGTTCGCCACTTCCAAAAGGCGTAGCTCGCGATTTCGTCTAATTCGACTCGAGACCGGAGCGTCGATAGGAATGCTCGCGCACTATTGGCCAAGAAGACCTGCTTCGTCGAACAGCGACAAAGAATCGGCGACCCGCGTCAATCTCGCCTTGTAGTCCGCGCGCGCACGCAGGGCGCTCTCTATGTCTACGGCACGGAAACGCACGTGCGAGCCCGGCTCTGCTTGCGCTGCGCGATCGAGATCGCATTGGATCACCGTGCCTATCGTCGCATAGCCGCCGAGCGTCACAGCGTCGCGCATCAGCAGAATCGCTTCCTGTCCGCCCGGGATCTGGATCGAACCCACCGGATAGCCAAGATCGACGACATTCGATGGATCGGAGCCGGCACCGAATGGCGGTTCGCGGTCCTTGAATCTGAAGCGCGGCCCCTTAAGCCGATAGCCGACCCGGTTCGATTCGGAGGAAACCTGCCATCGGGCGGCAAGGAACTCCTCGAGACTATCGTCAAGCAACCGATCGGCGCACATCCCGACTACGATTCGCAGTTCAGCCTCGCGCTCCAGCGTCGGAATGAGGGCCGGATGGATTTGTCTTCCAACCATCGCTTCGGCGTTTGCCGTCCAGCTTGCGACCGGAAGTTGATCATTCGGCATCAGCCGCCGGCCTTCCACCCCGCCGAAGCGGCCGAGCATGTACGTCGCGCGACTGCCCAGCAAAGGCGCGATGTCGACGCCTCCGGCGATACACAAATAGGCTCGCACTCCGCGCTCCACCTGACCGCACGAGATGTTGCTGCCCTTGCGCACGAAGTGCGCCCTCCATTGGCGGGCAGGTGCTCCGTTGATGCGCAGCTTGATGTCGGCGCCGGTCACTGCAACGATTGCGTCGTCGTCGGTCTCGATCTCGGGCCCTTCGAAAGTTATCTCCAGCCCGGCGGCATCCTTCGGATTTCCCACCAGCATGTTGCCGACCCGAAACGAGAACTGATCCATGGCTCCGGCCGGAGGCATACCGATGCGGTACCATCGGTATCGGCCGAGATCCTGCACGGTGGTTTCGAGGCCGCCCCGTATGATGTTCAGCATAGCTCGGCTTGCGCCTGGAGCCGCTTGAGATAATCTTCCGGGTCGCGCAGGTATTCGACGGGACGAAACTCCTGCTTCACGATCCGGTAGCGGTAGGTGCCGTCCTCGACCTGCTTGCGAACAGCCTCGAATTCGTCCATGTCGATCGGCCGCAACTTCCAGCGATCGCCGGCCTCGCCGAGGATGTACTTTTCGCGCAGATCGACCAGAGTGCCGGTCGGATCGTAAATCGGAACCGGTGTCATTCCGATAAGCTGATAACCGCCCGGCCCACGCACGGGATAGATCGCGAGGAAGACGCCGCCGTGCGACACCGCACGCTCCGGAGTGTCGGTCCGCGGCCGCAAGTATTTTGGCGCCTGCATCGCGCGCTCGCGCCGCACCATCTGACAGCCCGGCGCCGTGCCCGGAACGAAACCGATCGCCACGATCCAGTATGGCGTACCCGAGTGCGCGGCGATGAAATCCTTCTTGCTCGTGAACCCGTTGATCCGCATCAGGTACTCGAGATTGCTGACCGACGCATCCTGATGGCGGTCGCCGAAGCGTTTCGCGCATTCCCTGGTCCACGGATCGTCGTAGAGAACGGGGATATCGACCAGGCGCGAACTCAGCGATTTTATATGCTCGGCCTTGTGCTCGATCTCGCGCAGATGCTGAATCAGCTTTTGCGGATGTATGTCCTCCGGCTCGAAGTGAACCAGGTAGGAGGTAATCGCGGGGATAACCTCGATCACACCGTCGATCTTCTGGCGCTCGATGTCCTGACAGACTGAGAGAACCTTGAAGTTGACTTCAAGGCTCATCTCGATATCGAAGCTCACGAAGATGTACTCGTCACCGCCATAGTCGTAACGACTCGCCATCGCATCCACCGCTCGCTTCCGTTAAAACGCCCGCTATTGCCTGATCGTCGCCGGATCGCGCAGCGCGCTTCGCACCTCGATTCCGGCACGCGCAAGCGCTTCTCTCAGTCCTTTGATAACTTCGGGAGCGTTCACTACGTCGCCATGCACGCACACGCTCTCGGCGTCGATCGCTAACTTCTTGCCGCTGCTGGTGGTGGTCCTGCCTTCGAGCGCGAGTTCCATCACCAGGTCGACGATTTCCCGCACATTCTCTTCTCCATAACTGCGCTTGATCGTCAACGTTCCGTCATCGGCGTAAACCAGGCCCGGATAGAATTCCGTGACCACCCTGAAGCCCATGCGTTCGGCAGTTTCGATCAGCGGATAGCGCGGCAGCGAGGCGAGATAGAGCACGAACTCCGGGTTGACCGCTTTGAATCCCTCGAACACGGCCCGCGCATTTTCCTCGCTGAGCTGCGCCCAAACATAGAACGCGCCGTGCGGCTTGGCGGCTTCGAGCTTGACGCCGGCCTGGTCAGCGAAGGCCTTGAGCGCACCGACCTGATAGATAACGTAGTCGCGCGCTTCCTGATGAGTGATATTCATCAGGCGCCGCCCGAAACCCATCAAGTCGGGAAACCCGGGATGAGCTCCGAGAGTCACATTGTATTTCTTCGCCCATTCGATAGTGCGACGCATCCACGACGGATCGCCCGCGTGATATCCACATGCGACATTGGCATGCGTAATCAGCTTCATTACTTCTTCCGGCCGTCCGAGGACATAGTTGCCCAACGATTCTCCCATGTCGCTGTTCAAATCGATCCATTTTCGCATCGCAAAAACTCCTCGGCGCCGGTTCTTGTGCGCCACCGGCCCTGCTAGAGCTTGGGGATCACGTCACTGGCCAAGAGTTCCATATGTTCCATTTCGTCGAAGACCGGATTCAGCAGCAGATGTCGCGCCCCCGCGCGCACGAGTTCCCCCAGCTTGTCGACGCATTCCGCGCGATCGCCCCAGATCGAAACACGAGAAGCCATTTCGGCATTCTTGTAGCGCAGGCCAAACCAGTCGCGCAGGCGGCGCTCCGCACGGGCACGGTCATTGTCTACCGCCAGGTACACCCGCTTCGAGATCGCAAACTGCTCGGAATCGCGCCCGGCTTGGTCCAAAAAGCGCCGTAACATCTCGACCTGCTTGACGAAGTCGGCGGACGAAGAGGAGCCGGCTCCCATCCAGCCGTCGCCAAGACGGACCGCTCGTCGCAGGGCCACGGCTTCACGAGCGCCGAACCATAGCGGCGGATGGGGCTTCTGGTCGGGCTTTGGCTCCATCGCAACGTCCGCGAAGCGCCAGAAGTCGCCGCTCACTGCCGCACGTGGCTGTGTCCAGAGCGCCTTCATAACTTGAATCCCTTCCGCGAAACGCTGTCCCCGGCGCTCGGCGGGAATGCCGAAGACCGCCTCCGGCACGTGGGGACCGCCGACTCCCACGCCGACAATGAGCCGGCCGTTACTCAGTTGATCCAAGGACGCCAGGCTCTTGGCCAGTTGAACCGGGTTTCGAATCACCGTGATCAGCACGGATGTTCCCAGACGAGGCTTCGAGGTGACAGCAGCGGCGTACGTGAGAAGGGTCACCGGTTCCAGGATGGGAACATCGCCAATGATCTGTTCCTGCACCCATAGCCCTTCGTAGCCAAGTGCTTCTGCTCTTGAGAGGAACCGGCGGATGAAGCCACTGAAGGAGCGGTCGGTAAAGGTCTGAGGGATCGCGATGCCGAAGGAGAGATTGCCCGATTCCATATGGAGACCTCCTCGATCCAAGATCCGAAATCGTCTGGGTGGGGCGCCACCGCGGCCGGCCCGTCGTTTCTGTTTAGCATAAACGAAGTAATCTAAAAGCGAGCTCGCGGCAGTAGCGGAGTTGGAACTAAAGCTGCCAGGTCAGAGCCGCAGGAAGGTTGCAGATTCAAAGGGCGTCGCGATGATAGAATCGCGACTGGAATGAAAAGCAGAGAGATCAATTCCTTGGCCAGCGCCGGCAGCGAGGTGCTCACGCGGCAGGATCTGCCGATTGTGGTTATCGCCGGACGCGCCAACGCGGGAAAGTCCACGCTGTTCAATCGAATTGCGCGCGGCGCTCGTGCGATCGTGAGTGAGATCCCCGGCACCACGCGGGACCTGAATATCGCTTCGGTTGCGTTCGAAGGCCATCGCTTCCTGCTGGTCGATAGCGGCGGCCTGGAACTCGACGGCCGCGAACGGCTCGCGGCGCTGATCACCGAGAAAGCGGCGCACGCGATCGCCTCGGCCGACGTCGTGGTCTATCTGGTTGACGGCGCGGCGGGCCTGAGCGCAGCCGACGACGAGGCGCTGGCTCTGATCCGCGAGATCGGCCGCCCGTTCCTGATCGCGGTGAATAAGATCGATCGCACGGGCGCCGACGCGGCCTCCTCGGAATTCTTCGCGCTCGGCAGCGACCGACTGTTCCCTATATCTGCCGCGCACGGGCGCGGCGTCGAAGATCTGCTCGAAACGATCGCCGCGATGCTGCCTGCGCCCGAGGCCGCTCCAGTCGAGCCGCTCGACCTGCGCCTGGCGCTGATTGGCCGGCCCAATGCCGGCAAATCCTCGATTCTAAATCGGCTGGCCGGTTTTGAACGCTCGATCGTGGACGAAACTCCCGGTACGACGCGCGACGCGGTTGACGTTCGGCTCGAGGTTGACGGCCGCAGCGTGCTGTTGATCGATACCGCTGGCATCCGCCGCCGCACCCGGGTCGAGGGCGAGCTTGAACGGCAATCGGTCGGCCGCGCCATCCACACAATCCGCCGCGCGGAAGTGGTGGCGTTGGTCGTGGACGCGACCGAAGGAATCACCGATCAGGACGCGCGCCTGGCGCGCCTGGTCGACAGCGAGGACCGGGCGCTGATGGTCGTGTGCAACAAGTGGGACCTGGCTGCCGAGCTGGGCCGCAAGACCGGGGCCTTCTCGCGTGACGCCTGCAATCGTTATCCGTTCCTGGAATTCGCACCGATGATCTACACCTCGGCGCTCAAAGGATTCGGGGTAAGCGAAATCCTCGCGACCGCAACCCGAGTCGGCGCCTGCTTCAGGCAAACGTTTCAAACCGCGCGCCTGAACAAGATTTTGGCCGAAGCTTGCGCCGCGATCGATCCGCCGCTGATCGCGGGACGGCGCCTGAACCTGCTTTACGTCAGCCAGGTTTCGAGCGCGCCGCCGCGCCTTAAATTTTACTGCAACCTGGAACGCGACATCCCGGCTCACTACATCCGCTTTCTCGAGGGGCGCTTTCGCGCCGCGCTCGATCTTACCGGCACGCCGCTCAGGCTCGAGTTCCAGAAACGGACGCCGAGCAAAACCAGGCCTCCAGCCGATTAGTAGCGTCATCCGATATCAACAGACGGGTTCCTTTCTCGAACGATTCGCGGGAGCCGCAAAAATTAGGCGGGCCGTTGGAGCGGAGGAAAGACTCGCAACGGCCCGCGCTCTGGTGTCGAAAGGCCGGTCTTCGGTAGGAGGAGGACCGATACCGGATTATACACATTCGACGGACGCGGGCCGCAAATTATTCATCGGGCCCTGACGGCCGCGATTCACAGCGTTCGTTTGAAGGAAAAACTCGCCAAAACAAGCATCAGCACCGTAAAGATTATCATAAACGTCACGTCGCTCTGGATCGCGGCGAAGGTCACGCCCTTGAACAGGATTATCTTGAGCGCGCTGACGGCGTGGGTTTCAGGATTATAGCGGGCAAAGGTCTGCAACCACGGCGGAAAACTCTCCAGCGGGTAGATAGCGCCGCTCGGAAAAAACAGGATTACATTAAGAAAACCCGCGAAAACGCCCACCAGCCGAGGATGGCTGGCGCGGCCGAGCAGCGCGAACACCATCGCCAGCAGTCCGGTCGCGCCGAGTACGATTATCCCGAGCAAAAGAAGCAGCGCCGGCAGTCCTCCGTTGATCGTGGCGCCAGTGATGATCAACGAAAGGAACAGAACGATGACGGCTGCGGCGCTGGTTATCAAGACGCTGCTGCCCAGCATCCCGCCCGCGATATCCCATCGCGACAGCGGCGTCACCAGGTAGCACTCGGTCACGCCCATGAACTTGTCCATCACCCAGTTGAAGATGCCCGAGGTCAGCGAGCCCATGAACAGCGCCATCACGATCACGCCGGGAATCAGCGAGCGGTCGTAGTCGAGTTGCGGAAACATCGGACTCGTGCGCAGGACCAAAGCGTTGAGCTTCACCTGGCGGGCGGTAACGAAGCCGCTGCGTATCGAGCCGACGGCGTCCTGGAGCAAGGCCTCGAGCGTAGAGGAGGAGATTAAATCTACGTTGTCGGTGAACAGGCCGACTTCGCCGACGCGGCCATGGATGATATCGCGGCTGAAGTCGGGCGGAATTATCACTGCGCCCTTGTACTTGCCGTTGCGCACGCCGTCGACCGCGACCCGCGGATCGTTGAGGTAGGTCAAAATGATGGTTTTTGGGCCGACGGCCAGCGCCTGCAACTGCTCAATCAAGCGCCGGGCGTAAACCCCGCCGTCCTGGCTCACCACCGCCACGGGCAGATGCTTCAACTGGCCCTGAAAGGAATTGCCGATTATTACCAGGTAAACGATCGGCATCAGCACCGAGGTCAGCATGGTCATCGGATTGCGCATGTACTTGCGCAAGTCGCGCCGCATGATCGCCCACTGCTTCATCGTGCGCTCAACCCCTCGACTGCGGCATCCCAGCGCCGATCAGGAAGCTGACCTTCCTGGCCGGGCTGTCGCGCAACGTACGTCCGGTGAAATGGATGAACACGTCCTCGAGCGACAGGCGGTGAAGGCTGATCGAGAGCACCTTGTGCCCGCCGGCCTCGATCTGATCGACGATCTTGGGGATAGCCCGCGCGCCGTCGTCGGTCGCGACGCTGATCGCGCCGTGGTCGTCGTGGGTAAGCTCGCGAACATAGGGCTGGGCGCGCAACGCGGCCGCCACCTGTTCGGTGTCGGCGTCGACTTCGAGCTCGATGCGGTCGGCGTCTTTCACGCTGGCCTTGAGCCCGTTGGGCGTGTCCATCGCGACGATCTTGCCGCCATCGACGATAGCGATGCGGTCGCAGAGATATTCGGCTTCGTCCATGTAATGCGTAGTGAGCGAGATCGTGAGTTCGGTCTCTCGCCGCAGGCGGTCGAGCAGCTCCCAGACCACGCGCCGGCTTTGCGGGTCCAGGCCTATGGTGGGCTCGTCGAGGAACAACACCCTGGGTTCGTGCATCAGGCCGCGCGCGATTTCCAGCCGCCGGCGCATCCCTCCCGAATAGGTCGCGACCAGGTCGTTAGCCCGTTCGGTCAGTGCGACCATGTGCAACAGGCGTTTGGCGCGCTCGCGGCGCACGCGGCGCGGCACGCCATAGAATTCGCCGTAGATGTCGAGATTCTCCCATCCGGTCAGGTCGAGATCGGAAGTCAGCGCCTGCGGTATGACGCCGATCAATTCGCGCACCCGATGGGCGGCGCGAACGACATCGTGGCCGGCCACTTCGGCGCGTCCCGAAGTCGGCTTCAACAACGTGGTGAGCATCCGGATGACGGTAGTCTTGCCGGCGCCGTTGGGTCCGAGCAAACCAAAGCACTCGCCTGGTCCCACTTCGAAGCTCACTGAATCGACGGCGACGAACGAAGCGAACCGTTTACTCAGGGCCTCGGTACGGATTGCTGCTGATTGCGGTTCCATCGTGGCGCGCAAACGCTACCTCGGCGGTCATCCCCGGCTTGGCAGTATCTTCCGCCTGCAAAATTCTGACCTTGACGTAAAACGTGCGGATATCCTGGCGGCCACGTTTCACGTCGTGCTCGGTGGCGAATTCTCCTTCCTGTCCGATCGCCATGACACTGCCAGTTAGGACCGTCGGCGGATGCGTCGGCAGAGTCACCAAAGCCGGCTGTCCGATCGACAAACCGGCGAGGTCGGTTTCCTGGACGTCGATCCGCGCCCACACGTACGAGAGGTCGTCGACGGTCAAGATGGTGGTGCCCGGCGTCACCCATTCGCCTACTTCGAGCGCCTTGTTCACGATCACGCCGTCGGTGGGAGCGACGATCTGCGTGTCCTTAACCTGGTCGGTGTAAAATCTGACGTCGGTCTCCGCGCTCGAGAGCGCGGCCTGCGACTGACCGACTCTGGTGACCGCGTCATCGTACTCCTTCTGCGAGATGACCGCGTTTTCGATCAGACGGCGGTCGCGATTAGCGGTGCGTTGCGCGTCGGCCAGGTTGACCTTGGCAAGTTCAACTTCAGCGCGTGCGTGCGCGAGCTGATTTCTCAAATCGATGTCTTCGATCCTGCACACCACATGGCCGCGCTTGACCGAATCGCCTTCGATCAAATTGAGTTCGGCGATTCGCCCGGCAATACGGCTCGTAATGTTGACCTCTTGAGCTTCGATGATGCCAACGGTGCTGATGGTCGAATTTTCAACCGGCGGCCACAGGTTTTTTTGGCCGTACGAATAGAATGCGGTCCCGGCCGCGGCTATCAGCGCGATAATTATCAGTCTCCGCAACAGCCGTTTCATTGTCTCCGCGATGCCCCCCTGGTTTTGCCTGGTCTGGCCAACAAGCCATCAAATAAGAGGCTGGCCAGATCGCGGTTGATTTCTGCCACTGGACGATCATTCCCGCAGTGGAGCAGCACTGATCGGATAGTGCCGATAATAGCGGAAGCCACCAGGTGCGGATCGAGCGGTCTGAAGACGCCGGCGGCGATGCCCTCTTCGATCATTGAGCTGAAGAGTTTAGTCCCGAACTCGCGCCAGGTTTGTAGTAGTTGGCCTCGCACGGCCCGGACGCGCGGCTCTTCGGTCGCCAGCAGGCGCAGGAAATCGGTGCGGCCATAATAAAACTCGATGGCAGTGGCGAGCGCACGACTGAGGCGCTCGGCGATATCGAGTTTGGGCGCGATCGTAAGCCGCATGCTCTCGGCGGCCGCGCTCAGGCCGTCGCTGAGGACACCGACGTAGAGCGACTCCTTTGACGGAAAGTAAAGATACAGCGTGCCCTTGGCGACCCGAGCGAGCTTCGCCACGCTGTCCATCTTGACTTGCTGATAGGGTTGGTTGGCAAAGAGCTTAAGGCCAGCAGCAAGAATGCGCGCCCGCTTGCCGCCGCGTCCGTTGGGCGATCGGGTTGCGGAGGAAGCTCCGTTCTGGCTCTCGGCCTCTGCTGTGCGCGCGGTTCTCATCGATACTCGCGGAAAACTGACCAGTCAGTCATTATCGCGCCCACCGCGATTAGAGTCAAACAACCCGGCGCGCGTTCAAGGCCCGGGCGGTTCCAGCGGCTGCTCCATCGGAGGAGGCTCGAGCACGAACGGCTCTGGAAGATCGGGCGATGGCTGCGTCTCGCCGCCGGGCGGCGCCAGCCCGGCCAATGGCGGAAGCGGCGGCAACGGCACGATCGCGGTGATGCTCATGATCGCGACGTTGCTCGTCCCCGCGTGAATATGGGCGGCGCCGGCGATGAGGTCGGACTCGACCTTCGCGCTCAACCGATAATCGCCGGGCGCCCCTTGGAAGTTGGCGATACCGTCGCTGTTGGTGGTTACGTCGCCCCCACTGCGCCATCCGTTGAGCAGCGCGCTCAGACGATCGTAGGCGGGCTTGGGACGCTTGGCGCGGTCGATCAGGCCGCCACCCGCGATAACCGCGTCGCTATCGAATAGCGCCGCCCAGTTGAACGCTTCGACTTTCGGATCGGCATAAGCGATCGTGACCGCGCCGGTCAGATAATCGGCCTGCGTGGCCTCGTCCGGGAATGCGTGCCACCATCCGACACCGCCGCCGCGTGACCCGACGTCGAGCGCGGTTATCTGCAAAGGTTTGCCGAAATTGCTCCAGCGCTCGAGTTCGCGCGCGAAGCGCATCAGATCGATTGTCGGCGGCGGAACTCGCGAGTCAGCATGGTCACGAGATGCGCCGCAGCAGAATTCGAGGCCGATTAAATCGTAGTCAACGCCGGCACTCGAAAGATACTTCATCCAGGTGTACGGATCGCGCGTGCCGGTTGCAGTGCTCTCGCGTATCCCGAGCAGGCGCCGATTGTATTGCGCTGCCGCATCTTCGCCCAAGGGCGCGGCAACGTTGATCATAATGCGCGCGTCGGGAGCGGTCTTTCGAATCTCGGCGGTAACGGCCTTGATGATGCTGGCGGTGCCGGCGTCGTCCAGACCGAGGCCAGCCCACGCGGCTCGGTCCTGTTCGATTTGCCAAACGTCGACGATGTCCTTGTAATGCTTGATGATCGGAGCGATTTGAGCCGGAATCGCCTTGCGGAGCGCATCCGCGTTGCCGCGCATCGGCGCGACGAAAGACGGTAGATCTCCCTCTGAGGCCGTTATCAGGCCGCGAGCGCGGATGACAAAGCCGTCCTCCTTGAGGCCCGCGAGATTGAACCGCCGGTCGAACCGATCGAAAGCGTAAACCTGAGAACGTGGCTCGATCGCCGACCAGCTCAGATCGAGGCTCGCGTAGCTTAAGCCGAGTTGTTTGAGCCGCGCGACCGTCTCGGCCTTATATTCGTGGCCTTGGATGCCGGCGCCGAACAGGAATTCCGGCCGCGTCTCAGTGACCCGAATCTTCGCCTCGCGGACCTGCGTGCCGTGGGGGTCGATGACCTTGATCAGCAGGCTTCCGGTCCGATGCTCGGAGATCGCGCCGGAGGCCTCGGCGAGCACCTCGCGCTCGCCAGCTTGAAGCGCGGCCCGCAACGCCGGGATAGCTATCGCCGCGCGTTCTTTGGGATCTTTGGCCGCGTCGACGCGCTTAAGCTGCTGGTGCGCGAGAGCGAGCGCTTGCGTAACCTCGTCGGCAACGGGATGGCCCTGATTGTGATGAGAGATCCAGCGCTCGACCTCGGCCAGGCGCGAACGCGCCAGTTCGGGTATCAGTTCGATTCGCGTATAGGCGCCGGCGCTGACGCGATAGCCGCGCCCCGCGTTATCGGCAGTGAGCAGAACCTTGCCGAAGCCGGAGACCGGCCACATCAGCTCGATGCTCACCGGCTCGGCAGCCGGGATGGCTATGCGCGGCGGGCCCAATCCGTACTGTAAGCCGAGGCATACCGCGTCGTTATGGTCGCGAACGATCAGTGTCGGCCGCCAGGTGCGGAAAAAATCGATGCTGCTCAGGCGATGGCCATTCTGGTCGAAGGCGACCATCTCGATACTCGCGTGAGGCACGCGCGCGATCGAGAATCCGTTCCAAAACAAAGCCTCGCGAGTGCGGAAGGAATAGAGCAGGGCGGCGAGCACGCCGAGCGCCACACCTAGCGCAATCCACGCCGCGGTAAATCGGGAACGCTTCGCCACGTTATCAACATTTCGCCAGCTTGGATTCAGGAACACAACGAGCCGCGACGGAGTCGGCCTGCGGATTTGTCATCGAGGGCCGCACAATCATTAAGATCCGTGGTCTTTTGGACGCAAGCCGATGCTACCTTTCGATACACTGGCGCTTGCGAACACAACCACGATAGAGATAAGCGTCTGCTTTCGAAGGCGTCCGCTAACTTTCGAGGTAGCACAATTCTTGCTCGTGGGTGCTTGTCGGCGGTAAGCGGACAAGCTTTTCACGAGGCGCGCTTCTTATGCCGGCAATAATCGATGTATAGATAGGCGATAAGACTCGCGGGACGTAGCGCCTACTCATAGGGAGGTCGACGATTCGATGGCTAAGAAAGACAAGATCGACTGGAAGTATATCGAAGAGTGGAAGAAGAAGGAGGAGTTCAAGACCATCTGGCACGCCTACGGGCTGCCGGAAATCGTCGATCCGCTCACCTCGCGTTATGGGGATATCGAAGTCCAGCCCAAGTGGAAAATCCCCGACAAGGTGGTCATCTCGCAGACCATCAACGGCGCCTTCTGGAGCAAGCGCGGCAATCCCAATATCCCGATCACACCGGAAGAGATTTACGCCTCGGCGCGCGAGTGCGCAGCGGCCGGCGCCACCACGGTCCACGTCCACGTGCGCAATAAAGAGGGATACAACGTCCTCGACCCCGAGCTGTTTCATCGGGTGATCGATCCTTTGCGCAAGGAAATGCCGATGCCGGTGTACGACGGCTGCATGGTGCCGTTCTTCGAGGGCGAATGGGACAACATGGTCTCGGTGCTGAGCGACCGACTGCTCGAAGTCACGCCGATCAACACTACCGCGGTCTACTGCGGCGACACGCTGTTCGCCAAGCCGCCGCATGTAATTATTGAGAAGACGCGCCTTTGCCAGGAGCTCGGGGTGAAGCCGCAGATCGCGGTGTACGACGACGGCGACGTCGATAACGCCGATCGCTACCTGATCAAGACCGGGCTTCTGGAGAAACCATACTACTGGATCATCCTGCCGACGCTTCCCGGCGGCAGCCCGATGCAAAACCCGCGGCAGATGATAAACGGGATGATGCGGCTGACCGAGCTGATTTACGACATCGACCGCGAATCGCTGATCATCGTTTGCGCCGCCGGCCGCGCCTCGAGCTATCTGGCGATCTTCGCGATGCTGATGGGGCTGCACGTCCGCGTTGGAATGGAAGACACGGTCTGGCGCTATCCGCACAAGAACGAGCTGATCAAATCGAATGCCGACCACTTTCGCATGTTCAAGGCGATCGCGGAGCTGATGGGCCGTGAAGTGGCCACCGGCGACGAGTACCGCGATATGATCGGTCTGCCGCGCCGCGGCACCAGCGCTCCGGCCAACGCCTGATGAAACGGCGAGCCAGTAATCGCGCGAGGTAGGCTTGGCGCTGCAAGAAATATATTCCCGCGTCGTGCGCAACTTCGTGGGCCGGCGCGAAGAGACGCTGATGATCCTGGCGGCGCTGTTGAGCGGCCGGCATGTGATGCTCGAAGGGCCGCCGGGCACGTCCAAATCGACGATCCTCAAGAGCATCGTGCGCGAGATGGGCATGCCGTTCATCCAGGTCACCGGCAACGGCGATCTGACGTCGAGCAAACTGCTCGGTCATTTCGATCCCGCGCAGGCGCTGACCAAGGGATACAGCCCCGAGCACTTCCAATACGGTCCGCTTACCCAGGCGATGCGCGAAGGCGCGATCCTCTACGTTGAGGAATTCAACCGGCTTCCGGACGACACCACCAACGCGTTCATCACCGCTATCTCAGAGCGCGAGTTGACGATACCGCGCCTCGGCGCCGTGGTGGCGAAGCCCGAGTTTCGTCTGGTGGCGGCCCTCAACCCGCACGACGATATCGGCACGACGCGCGTGAGCCGTGCGCTCAGGGATCGCGTTTGCTCGATGCGGATGGATTACCAGAGCCGCGAAGAGGAAATCGAAATCGTCAAGCGGCATGCTGGCGACGCCGCTCCGAGCCTGATCGCGATGGCGGTGGACGTGGTGCGGCGGACGCGGACTCATAAGGACGTGCGGTTGGGATCCTCGGTCCGCGGCGCGATCGATATGGTGCTAATCGCCCGTGAATTGCTCGATTTCGGCGACGGCACCGAAGGCAAACGCCTGACTTTCGCCTCGGCAGTGATGGCGCTGCGGGACAAGGTGTGGCTCAACGAAACCACCAGCCGCAGCGCGGAGGATGTCCTTAAGGAAATCTGGCAGGGAGTGGTCGAGGAAGCGCGGCAGTCCGAATCGGAGCTCCCGGAACAGGGCGATTCGACGGTAAAAAAAAAATTCAGCGGCCCGGAGACCTCTTAGCGCCTGACCTGCCGCATCAACACGACGATGCCGAAGAAGGGATGACGCAGCGTTCGGCACCCCGCAGGATTCTCAGTGAGAGCGAGCATCGCCTGCTCGCTCATCACCCCGGCACGCCCTCGGACCATCATCATTACCTCGACGCTCCACTCGACCGCGAAGCCAAGGAACTGCTCAGCAAAGGCGCCCTCGACGACGTGGTCTCGCTGGCCGAGATCGCGCCGGCGCGGGTGGCCGAGGCGATGGGGCTGCATCGTCTGGTGTTGCAGCGCAACGCTAATCACGCCGCGCACGACAAGTTGATGCAGCTCACTTGGGACAGTCTGGATCCCGAGACCCGCCGCCAGCATATCGACAGCATGATCCGGCTGGTGCTCAGGATGGCGCGCGCCGGCGTGCCCAGCCGAATACGGCGGGATGGGCCGATGGTTTCGATGCCGTATAGGTTTCACAGCGACGAGATCGATATCGACGCCACGGTCGAGAAGCGGCTCGCTTCACCATCCGGGGCGGGTCCATCCGAGATCGCTGATTGGAACGAGTTGATAGTGAAGGAGCGGTCGGCGAGGCGCCGCGCCTTCGTGGTGATGGTCGATCAGAGCCGCTCTATGCGCGGATCGAAAGCGGTGTCGGCGGCGCTGGTCGCGGCGACGCTGCTGTTCAATCTGCCGGCCGAAGACGAATGGGGCGTGATTGCCTTCGCTGAAAAAGGGCACGTGATGCGCGCCGTCGCCAAGCGCCGGCTTCACGACGAAACCATCCGCGAGCTTTTGGAGATGCACTCGGAGGGCTGCACAGATATCACGGCCGGGCTGGAGGCTGGCTTCGCCGAGCTTGCCAAGACCCATACGCGCGATCGGATCGGAATCCTGGTTACTGACGGATGGCTCAACACCGGGCCGCCGCCCTTCGCGCAGGTCCGGCAGTTCTCGCGGCTGCACGTGATCGAGCTTCCCGGCGGCGATCCGGCGCTATGCGCGCGGATCGCGGCGGCCGGCCGAGGAACCGTATCGAGAGTGCGTTCGTTACAGGAGATCCCGCGCGCGGTGCGGCGCTGTTTGTCGGCATAGCGCGGTCGGATATAGAAGCGAGAGCGCAGGGTTCGGAGACCAAGGTTACAACCGTTTTTGGGTACATAGGAGGACGTAAGATGCGTAAGTTTCTGGAAAGGCCGCCGTTAAAAGAGAAGAGTCGCGTGGCCGTGGTCCGGGCCGAAGATTATGCCGCGGCGGAGAATGCGGTGCGGCGGGCGGTCGAGTTGCTCGGCGGGATCGCCAAGATCGTCAAGCCGGGCGACAAGGTCATGATCAAACCGAACATGATTTACGCCTCCAAGCCCGAGGACGCCGAGACCACCCATCCCGCGGTCGTGTCCGCGATGGTGAAGCTGTGCAAGGAAGCAGGAGCGTCGGTCAAACTCGGAGAGCAGACCGGATGGCACTGCGACCCTGAGCTGTCGTTCATCGTTACCGGAATCAAAGATGCAGCGCTGGCGGCGGGCGCGGAAGAGGTCGTCAATTGGGACACCGACGAATACGTCACGGTGCCGGTGCCGAATCCCCGCTCGTATGCGCGCGTGATGCTGCCGAAGTCGCTGATGGACGCGGATGTTATCATTCACCTTCCGAAGATGAAGACCAACGCCGTGCAGGTGGCGACGCTCGGAATTAAAGGATGGATCGGGGCGCTGCATAACAGCATGCGTACCTTCATCCACAAGAACGCGCTGGACAACGGCTTCTCCACCACCGACGTCGTCAAGGCGCTGGGCAAGAAGCTGAAGCTTACGCTGATCGACGGAATCGAGGGTATGGAAGGCTCGGGGCCTCACGCCGGTCTGGTCTGTCATCCAAAGCTGATCATCGCCTCGCAGGACGTTGTCGCCTTCAACGCCGTCGCCTGCACGGCGATGGGCTTCCATCCGCTGGAAATTCCCGCGACTCAGGTGGCGGCGAAAGATGGGCTGGGCACCGCGGATATGGACGAGATCGAGGTGGTGGGCGAGCGGCTCGAGGACGTGATTTATCCGTTCAAGCGCGCCGTCAACCAGTACGTCAATCATTATGCGAATGTAAAAGAGTTTGTCGGCGGCGCATGCCAGGGCTGTTACTGGATGTTCCCGGATCTTCCGGCCCATGTCGACCCGAACAAGAAGTACGGCCTGATCGCGGGCGCGCGCGCTCTGATCGGTGACGATCTCAGCGCCTACGACGAGGTGCACCTGATTGGGATATGCGCCTCCGCGCCGAGCCATCAACTGCCGGGATACAAGGAGCGCGTTGCGCGGGCCAAGAAGGTCATCACCCACCCCTACTGCCCGGGCTACAACACCGCTGTCCATCATCACGAGAAGTCCGAGGCCAAGGGAGACGTTTTCGAAACGCCGGACCTGCTGCTGGGCGATATGTGCGCGCTATGGGCGGTCCCGGACGTCACCAATCAGGATAAGATGGAAGCGGCCCTGACGCGCAAGGAGAACCGGCAATCTCCGGCCGAATTGCATCGCGCGATTGAGCAGTACTACGGCTCCGAGCTACTCCAGGCCTCGCAGCCGGCGCTGTGGCCGATGACTCCGCTCAAGGAGACCGCGAAGTGGCAGGACCCCATAGACCGAGAGCTTTCGCCGGCGCCGATCAAATTCCTCCAGAGCAAGAACGGCGGAGGCCTTAGCGAGGTTCGCGCCGATGGCGCACAAGGAGCGGAAGAGTCCGACTAGCCGCTCGTGGGGAATGTCGGATCGCTGATTCGCTAAGTGTTTTTTTCGAAGGTGGGGACCTGGACGCAACCAGCCATGTCAGCCCGAAGCGTCGTTTAGACGCTTCGGGCTGACTGACATTCTCGGCGCGTTGGCTTCGCTGACTCGGAGCATCGTGACGTTGTGACAGTGCGCGCGAGCGCCGCTCAGCTCCGCCGCCGAGATTCCGCAAAACCGTAAGCTCGGATCTTCTGACCAGGCTCGAGAGAATTTAGTAGAGATTCGAATCTCATTCGCGTTGCCGCATAAGTGACGCTAAAAGGACCAGCTTTCATGTATCCAGAATGCACAATAAGCACGCCTACGTACTCGCAGCCTGTCAAATAATCCTGTTTTTCTATGACAAATCGTTCAAATGTTATTCGGCATACGACTTGCTGAGCATTGTCGCGGGTAATTTGGAGAAAATGGGGACCATAGCCGACCGAACGTCAACTCGTATTGGGAGGTTGCTATGGTCGAGTACTTGGTTTATTGAGGCGTAGTGCCGGGCGGTGGAGAGTGCGCAAGTCTCGACAACGCCCTTGACATAGGTAAGCACTTCGTCTGAACGATTGTCGGCGAAGCGCGCTTAACGGGGGGGGGCCTGATGATTCGGCTGTGGGCTGGGTTGGGCGACGGTGGATCACCCCAAACGGGTGTAACGCCGAGCCGTGTTGTGCGGTGTCGAAACCGCACCTGCAAATCTAAATTCCGATTACATTCATCGATCTCGCGGACCCTCTCTCGCACCCTCGGGTGTGCCGGTAAGCGATTGTCTCAAGAGACTGGGCGGCCTTGTTGTTCACAGAATAACGGTGGGGAGCATCGAACGACAATGAAATCAGCAAGCGCGGCGGCTCTAGCAATATTCGTCGCTCTGAACCTTGGCTTCGCGAGGCCGCTTTCGGCGGCGCAAGCCAGCAGCACCGGAGGAAGCTCAAAACTCGAAACCGCGCAGGCGCCGTCTGCGTCTGCGGCCTCAAAGCCATCCTCTGCGGACGGGCAAAAGACTGCCACCTATGTCGGCAGCGCAGTGTGCAAGGCTTGCCACTCGGGGCTCGCGAAGGACTTCTCAAAAACCATGATGGGCCACATCTTTCTGGCCCATCCTCGCGACGAGGAGGAGCGGCAAGGCTGCGAGACCTGCCACGGGCCAGGCAGCCTCTACATCAAAGACATGACTGCGGCCATGGGCAAAGGCCACAAGGCCGATGACATCGGTAAGGGGCCGGCCGCCGGCGGGCTCGTCACGTTTCGCAAGAATGCCGAGTCGGACGAGGCCCAGAATCAGGTCTGCTTAAGATGCCACGAGAGAGGCGAGCAGGCTTTCTGGCGCGCCAGCACGCATGCCTTCCGCGGCGTGCGATGCGTCGACTGTCACACCGTCATGCGTGCGGTCACCGCGTCCGAGGAGCAGAATCCGCAACTTCAGAAGTCGCCGCTGAGCACCGAATTCGTGAACCAGTTTACGGTGACCCGGCGTGAGACCCAGGTCTGTCTGAAATGCCATCAGCGCCAGAAGATGGAGATCAATCTGCCGTCGCACATGCCGCTGCGCGAAGGCTCGATGGTGTGCACGGATTGCCACAATCCGCACGGCGGCCCGTATCCGCATCAACTGAGGGCGGCGACAGCCAACGAGGTCTGTTATATGTGCCACGCCGAAAAGCGCGGGCCGTTCCTATGGATGCACGCGCCGGTGGCGATGAACTGCCTCAACTGCCACTTGCCGCATGGCAGTATCAACCAGCACCTGCTGGCGATCAACATGCCATTGCTCTGTCAGCGCTGTCACATCGGGACGCACCATCCGAGTTCGCCCCACGCGCCCGGCCAGATTTACGTGATCAATCAGCAGTGTGCCAATTGCCACTCGCAGATACATGGTTCCAACTCACCGGGCGGGAGATATTTCACACGCTGAAGCAGAGGCAGAGAAGGCACGGCACTGACGGGCTGCGCCGCGGTTTGCGGCCGGTCCTGGGAGGAAGCGTTATGAAGCTGAAGTGGTTATTCGCCGGATACAGTTCGATAGTGTTGGCGCTGCTGATGCTCGCTCCGGTCTCGGCGCAGGTCGATGTCGGTCCGGTCACGGCCGAGGGTACGGTCGAGGCGGGTGGCATCACCGAGCCGGTCCCCTACAATGACGTCGCGAAGTATCAGGAATATCGCGATCTGGCACAGCAGTTGATCGTACCGCAGTTGCGATTGCTGCTCGGCGACAAAGACGAAGACTATTACGCGCGATTCGACGCCGTAAACGTCTCGCAGAAAAACCAGATGTATACGCTGCGTTTCGGCGAGTACGGCAAACTCGACGCGCAGGTGCAATGGTTCGAGATACCGCACTACTTTAGCGACCAGGTCGCGAGCACGCCGTATCGCGAATCTGGCGGCGACTTCACTCTGTCCTCGAAGCCGGCTTCGCTCGCCAAGCTCGATTCCTGGCTGCAAGACAACGGCAAGCCGTTCGACATGAGCCTGCTCGAAGGCATCGCCAACGTCAACATTCGCTATACGCCGATACCGTCGCTGACGTTGAGCGCTAACATGAATTATCAGAACCCGACCGGAGAGCAGCCCTTTGGCGGCTCATTCCTGTTCGGTTCCAGTCCTGGTTCTTACAAAGTGAATGAACTCTGGGTGCCAACCCAGTATCACACCTATAATTTCGGCACCGGCATCGAGTATGCGGAAAACGGATGGCTGGTTGGCTTCAAATACCAAGGCTCGTTCTTCCAGGATGCTTATAACACTCTGATCTGGGACAACCCGCTCAATCTGTCCGGAGTGGGCAGCGCATGTGTCAATTCTACCACCTTCAGTTCCACCTCGACCACTGGTCCCTGCCAGGGACGGGCGGCGATGTATCCCGACAATCAGGCGCACAACTTTATCGTGACCGGAGCGGGGCAGCTCCCGTTCAACACCCACGTGATGGGCAGCCTCGAATACGGATTCTGGCTCCAGGACTCACCTTTCATTCCGCTTACTATCAACAGCGCGCTGCAACAGTCGTTAGCGTCCGTCGGAGCGCGTAGTGCTCTTGGTGGCGACGTGCGCCCGTTCTTCACCAACCTCACGATCGACAGCAATCCAATCGAAGCGCTCGAACTAAAGGCGACTTACTCCTACTTCGATTACGATAACCAAACGCGGCCGCTCACGCTGAGCAAAGTCAAGTCGCTCGACGACGTGAGTTCCGCATGGACCGCCACCGCCTACCCGTTTGCGTTCTCGGAGCAGGACATCAGCCTTGAGCCAACTTACCGCGTGACGGAGACTCTGGCGGCGCAATTTACGGCTCGCCTCTCGACTTATCACAACGACGGACTGGAGGTGCTGCAGCAAGATCAAACCAGCTATGGCCCGGTAGTCGATTGGACGCCCTACCCGTGGCTGACTCTCCGGGCGGATTACCAGCACGCGCATCGCTCCTCGCCCGGATACAACAACAACCGCGCCGACCTGGTCGAGATACTGGGCTCGACTCCGGGAGAGATCGAGGAACTGCAGGAGCTGCGGCGATTCGACGAAGCCACGCTCGACATGAACCAGACCTCGCTCTATGCCTCGGCGCAACCGATCGATCGGGTAACCGTGTTCAGCGCTTTTGACTACGATGACTACAACTATCCCGCCAGTAACTTCGGCCTGCAGCATACGTCGAGCTATTCACCGTCGGTGGGGGTAAGTTGGGATCCGCTGCCGGGCGTACGCGTGTTTAGCGACTACTCATGGGAGGCCTACGATTGGAACCTGCGCTCGCTCGACGAGAGCACGCTTCCCGCGCCGGTGCCTCCCAAGGGAAAAACGCCAATTTGGACGGCGACCGGCCGCAATCAGGGAAACAATATCGATTTCGGCATGGACATCGCGATACCGGCGAATCCTGTCTTGCTGCGGCCGTCGCATCTGAAACTTCAATACACATACACGGTCGGCAACAACACGAGCCATCAGATGGGAGATACCGCAGCGGCAACGCCGGCGATGAACTATCCTGAGGTCGGTAGCCAGTTCCATGAATTGATGATTCAGTACGAGTACGATCTGCGCAAGAATGTCGCGATCAATCTCGGTTACTATTTCACGCATTACGGCGAAAACAACTTCATGGTCGATAACATGGCGCCCTATATGCCGCAGGCGAGCTCGAACTCGACATTCCTCGGCAACACCGTCATTGCTCCTTACGACGCGAATGTCGGATTCGTAACCCTGAAGTGTAAGTTCTAAGCGAGCGACCGGGACAAAGTGGGAATGACGTCTTGAGCCGCGACGGCGGCGCCTGCCAGGCGCCGCCGTCGCGGCGTAGAGCAATCGCGCGCGTGAGCGAAGAGCTCACGCGCGATGGCGAGCAGTCTCCGGCCGCGCAAGCAGCAAGTCACCCTGGCGCGAAAGAATCTTGGCCACTCGCTCTGGCGGGAAGCCCATATCAAGCAGTGCGGGTCCGGTGTTCGCGATTTCGCGGTATGACGCGATCAACCCTCCCTCCAGGCGGATAATGCTTACGCCCTCGAACATCACGCGCCTGCCCTTAGCCTCGGGGACGGTCGATATATAGCTAAAGACGTATCGTGCATAGAGGTTGCGCCCATCGCTAACCGGATCGAACATGTCCCAGCGAAGATCCCGCGCGTGACGATAGAACCAGTCGTTGATCATTTCGACGATGCGGGCGCGGCCTTCGAAGGCTCCGTAAAACACGTCGTGGTAAACCGCGTTTTCGGTGAACAGGGCGGCCATCGCCGCGCCGTTGCGATCTTCGGCGGCCTTCGTGAACGCTTTCATTAAATCTTGCGGGGTCATATCTCCTCCCGTGTGCAATAGTGTCCCTAGTCAGAACTCCAAATCCGGTCGATATTCAAGTCTTTAAACGTCGGGCAGGCTCGCGAGCATTCAGGCCTGCGCGCCGATAGTGAGAGGCAGCCGAGACGATAGGGAGCCGCCACGTGGACAGTGACTAAAAAGGAAGGCCGCTGGGGCTGCCCAGCGTCATGGCCAGCTCGCGGTCGCGGTCCTGAATCTGTTTCATCAGTTCGTCGAAGCCTTTATCGTTCATGATTCGCTGGAACTCGGCACGATAGCTGTGCAGCGTGCTCACGTTATCGATCGAGATATCATAGATCTTCCACGCGCTGGCCTCGCGCTTGAGCGAGAAGCCCAATCCGATGGGTTCGGCGCCTTGCTGCACGATTCGGCCGCTGACCTGTGCGTAATTCTGTTCGTCCAATCGCCCCCTGGTTATCTCGATACCCTGGTCGGAGTAGTTCTGAACCTTGTCAAGGTAGGCATCTTCGAGAAACGAGCTGAAGACGGGAACGAACCGTCGCCGCTGCTCCGCGTTCAACGAGCGCCATGAGCCGCCCATCGCCAGGCGCGACATCTCATCAAAGTCCAGGTTCGCGGTGGCCAGGTTTCGCAATTTCTTCTGCTTGTCGGTCTGCTCCATCTTCTTGTCGTTGACGATGGCGAGCACTCGCGCCACCAGTTGTCTGACGACGTTCAACGGAACGGTGGCGCCAGCCGCCGCAACCGAGCTGGGTACGGATGCGGCGATGACCAACGCTATCACTGTCGCGAGTATCGATTGGCGGCTTGAGTTCAGTCTTTTGAGCGCGCTCATGGTTTGATCACACCTCCCAAGACAGCTCTCGACAGAATAGCTCTCGATAGTTCCAGCTTACGTCCCCGGAACGAATATCTCCATTTTACTGGAAGCGCCATCTATGCGTAGATTCAGGCCAAGGATGCCTAATCGATCTACATCTCGTGTGCGGCAGAGCGCGAGTCCTGTCGTTCAGGTCATGATGGGAGCCTCTCGTGTCAAACGGCGACCGCCTATGGAGAAGAATCATGCGATGGTATGCGTCTTGTGAAGAATTTCGGGCTGAGTTTTCCGCGCTAATCGAATCGCGCGCCGCCGATCTGATCGAGGAGTACCGGTTCGTCGAGATACCTGCCAACCGTCCGCCCTGGACGGCTTCCGGGATAAAGCTTGCGGCAGGCGATCGGGTGAGCCTGTTTTGCGCCGGCCGCGCATGGCACGCTGCGGCGCCCTCGGCCTGGGTGGGGGCGCACTTCAGCCTATGGATCAGAGTAGGCACGCGGGCGCCGATCTTTCGGCCCGCGCGCGGCTCGGCGAGCTTCACCGCCGCCACCACGGGCGAACTCTATCTCGCCAATCTTTTTCCCGGCGAGTGGGCCGATCTGGACGGCAAGCTCCGCTCGTCGCCCGAGATCTTCACTCGGGTCGCGGGCGCTTTCGACGTGCTGGTCATACGATGGCGCGGAGAAACGCGCGACGGACTGGAGCGGATGGCCGCGGGCGGCGGTCGCGCGGCGGAGATGGCCGGTGCGGAGCTTCGCGCGTTGCTGAATCCGGCGTGCCCTCCGTCGGGATGGAAATACCTGTGGGAGGCGGGGGACGCCGAGTGCTTCAGCCAGTCCGGAGAGAACGGGATACGTTGCGAGATCGTCGATGACGCCGCGATTCTGCAAAGAACCATAGCGACGGCGCTCACGCCGGCGACGCGGCTGCGATGGTCGTGGAAAATCGACAAGCTTCCCTCGGCCCGGGCCGAAAATTCGGTCGCCACACACGATTACCTGAGCGTCGCGGTCGAATTCGACAATGGCAGGGATCTAACCTACATCTGGAGCGCCACGCTGGAACCGGAGCGCAGCTTTGACTGTCCGATTTCGTTCTGGCGCGATCGCGAGACGCATTACGTCGTGCGCTCGGGGGCGAGCCAGCTCGGGCGATGGGTCAACGAGGAGCGCAGCCTCATGCGCGATTACGAACGGGCGATCGGTCCGGCGCCGTCGAAGATAGTTGCGGTGTGGCTAATTGCGGTCGGCATCTTCCAGCACGTCGACGCGCGATGCGAAATTCGCGCGATCGAGTTGGTCAACGGATCGGAGATCTTGCGTGTGAGCTGACTCGCCAATTAAGTTGTCGGCGCTATACGACGCCAGCGAACCTTGCGCGCCGATTCAGCAAGCGTGATTGTGTTAGGACGATTGTTGATAGCGCCAAAAAGCATCACTTATTACTGAATCAGTTGCAGGCCTTGAGTTTGGAAAGAGCTTGAGCTAAATGCGAGGGCCTGAGGCGGGGGCGAGAGTGCTGCCTTACGTGCTCTCGATTTCGGCTCGAACTAATAACGTAAAGAGGAGAACGTCGGTGAAATTGGAAGTCCGCTCGTTGATCGCGATCGCGTTAGTAATGATGCTGAGCGCCGCTGTGGCCGCTCCTGCCTTGGCCGACGAGGCTTCAGCCAAGCAGAGCTTCGTGACGTTTTGCGCCAAGTGTCACGGAGAAAATGGAAAGGGGGACGGTGCGGCGGGCTCCAGTTTCAAGGTTAAGCCACAAAACTTCACTGACTGTGCTCGTATGACGAAAGTCAGCGACGACACCCTCTTTAAGGTAATCAAGGATGGCGGCGCTTCAGCGGGTCTCAGTGCCGACATGCCGGCCTGGAAAGACGGATTTGAAGATTCGGATATCAAAGATCTCGTCGCTTACGTTCGCAGCTTCTGCAAGAAGTAACGGGTTGCGAATCTGATCGCTTTTGCGGCCGAGCGTCCGTGCTTGTTGCGCCCGGCCGGACGGATACGAAGAGACGCCGGCCGTGACTTGTAGTCTACACTGTGATTCCTCGGTGACCGATCGAGGAGCACAAGAAGGCTGGCGAGATTCGGAAGGCCTGCGCCGCCGAAGCTGTGGCCACAAACTTGAGGAATGACTATATCAATCCATTACTGGCTCACCAGCGACCAGCGCGAAGCGCGAACCCACGGTTGGCGCTGGGACGGTGTAAATAAAGTGCGGCATTCATCCGCGACAGGAAGGTTGTAGTGCTAACTTTCGATCCAAAGCCGCGCGACCTATGGTGGTTTCGCAAGAACGTTCCGTGTCTTGATGCCTGCCCGGTCAAGACCGATGCGGGCCGTTATGTTCAGCTAATTGCCGAAGGGCGTTTCGCCGAAGCGTATCGCGTAGCACGCTCGCCGAACCCGATTGCGTCGGTGTGCGGGCGTACCTGTGGTGCGCCATGCGAAGACGCCTGCCGCAGAGGAAAGATCGACGCGCCGGTCACGATTCGCGCGCTCAAACGCTTTGTTTGCGAATTATACGGCCCGGAATCGCTTTCGTCGGCGAGCTTGAGAGAGATCCTGTTGGGCGATATGGGCGGTGGCAGTATCACTCCCGCCCACGGCGAGTCGCTGATTCGTGATCAGGCGGCTGCCGGAGCGGGGCGCAAGGTCGCCGTGATCGGAGCCGGACCGGCGGGCCTTTCCTGTGCGCACGATCTGGCGGTGTTGGGCTACCGGCCGACGGTGTTCGAGGCAATGCCGCTGCCGGGCGGAATGATGCGCTACGGGATTCCCAGCTATCGCCTGCCGCGAGAGGTTATCGACTACGAGGTCGCGGAGATCGAATCGGTGGGGGTCGAGTTCCGCTACAACACGCCGCTGCGCCCGGGTTTCGGTGTAAGGGAGTTGAAGGCGCAGGGCTATGAAGCGGTTTTCCTTGCGGTCGGAGCCGGCCAGGGGCGCGGTATCAAGATCGAGGGTGGCGAGGCCGACGGCGTTATCAAGGCGATCGACTATTTGCTGAATATCAACCGCGGCTACCGCGTTAACCTCGGCACCAAGGTAGTGGTAGTCGGCGGCGGGTTGGTAGCGCTGGATGCGGCGCGGACCGCGATGCGGGCGTTGCTGCCGGGCCATGTGATGGCGGCGGAAGAAGAGGAGGCGGTCGAGGCCGGCACGATGCGGGTCGCCCTCGACGTCGCGCGCGAAGCGATCCGTCACGGCTCGGTGAAAGTTACGGTGGTCAGTCTCGAATCCGAAGCCGAGATGCCGGCAATGAAGTCGGTACAAGGACGGGAAGAGACCGAGGTCTCCGCGCACGAGGGCGTGGCCTTCCAGCCTTCGTGGGGGCCGCGGCGGATTATCGCCGAGAATGGCAAAGTCAAAGGGCTTGAAGTGGTGCGCTGCGTGAAGGTCTTCGATGACGAAGGCCGCTTCCGTCCGCAGTTCGATGAAAGCCAGTTGATGACGATCGAAGCTGACGCGGTGATCTTGGCGATCGGCCAGGCACCGGACCTTTCTTTCCTCACGCCCGAGGATAATGTCGAGCTCACCCCCGCCGGGACAATCAAGATCGACCCCGCCACTTTGGCGACCAGCGCGCCTGGCGTGTACGCGGGCGGCGACGGCGCGTTTCCGCCGTCGCTTTTGATTACCGTCGCTCATCAAGGAAAGATGGCTGCGCGTTCGATCGACTCCTACTTGCGCGGCGTGCCCGTGCTGCCGACCGAGCTGCGCGTAACGATCGAGGAGCTGCCGACCGACACCTATCAGCGCGCCGAAGGATATGATCGGATCGAGCGCAGTATCACGATGAACCCGCTCGCGCGGCGCAGCGGAATCACCGAGGTCGAGGCCAGCTATAGCGCCGAGGAAGCGCAGGCTCAGGGGCAGCGCTGTCTGTATTGCCATATCCATCCGATCTACGACGGGGCCAAGTGCGTGCGCTGCAACCGGTGCGTGGACATATGCCCGGAGTTTTGTTTGAAGTTCGTCCCCACGGAAAGAATCGTGGAGCCGGAGCGGTTGGAAGGCATCGATGCGCCGGGAGTAGGAGCGATGGTCGCGTTCCTTTACGACGAGGCCAAATGTATCCGGTGCGGATTGTGCGCTATCCGCTGTCCCACCGGTGCGATCACGATGGAGAAGTTCTACTTTGATGAGGAGAAGGCAGCTTGATAACCAGTAGGCGCAAGTTTCTCGAGTTTCTGGGCAAGGGGTCGGTGTTCGCCGCCTTTCTGGCCCAGATCGCGGCGGCCGGCCGCTCGTTGCTTCCCAACGTGCTCTACGAGCCGTCCAAACGTTTCAAGATCAAGCGCCCGGATCAGTACGCGCAAGGCGTCACCTTCGACGCCGACCGTCGGCTGTTCGTGATCCGCAATCAAGACAACTTCCACGTGATCTCGGCGGTCTGCACTCATCTCGGATGCACGGTGCAGTGGCGCGGTCAGGCTGACGAGTTCGCCTGTCCCTGTCACGGCAGCCTCTATAACGCCGAAGGCAAAGTAGTCGGCGGACCGGCGCCACGTTCCTTGCCCTGGTACGACGTGGTCCAGGCCCCCGATGGGCGCCTCGAAGTCGACAGCGGCTCGACCGTGCCTCAGGGCTTCTCACTCGCAGTAAAGAAGGCGTGATCATGCGCGAGCAGTTGTTGTGGTTGTGGGAAAAGCTGACCTGGGCCTGGGCGCCGCGTACCGAGCGCGAGGCCGGCGAGGCGATCGTCCAAAATCTGTGGCTGCATTGGTTTCCGGCCAAAATCGCACGCCGCAGCATGAGCTGGAGCTACTCGTTCTACCTGGGAGTCGCGTCGGCCGCGCTGTTTTTCATCCTCACCGTGACCGGCCTGTTGCTGATGCTGTTCTATGTGCCGGCGACCACCCAGGCGTACGGCGATATGAAAGACCTCCAGTTCGCGGTGAGCTTCGGCTGGTTGCTCCGCAATCAGCATCGATGGGCCGCGCACGGGATGGTGCTGGTGGTCTATCTGCATATGGCGCGGGTGTTCCTTACCGGCGCCTATCGAGGCCAGCGCTTCGTAAACTGGATCGTTGGCGTGGTGCTGCTGCTGGCCACGTTGCTGCTTTCGTTTACCGGTTATTTGCTGCCGTGGGATCAGCTCGCGTTGTGGGCCGTCACGGTCGGCACCAATATCGCGCGTGAAGGCCCGGTCATCGGCGACAGTATCCGCTACATGCTGCTGGGCGGTACCGAAATCGGTCAGAACGCTCTGTTGCGCTTCTACGTGCTGCATGTTTTCATCCTGCCGGTCGCGGTCTGGATATTGTTCGGCTATCACATGTGGCGGGTGCGCAAGGACGGCGGGATGGCGGCGATCGAAACGCTGCGGCTGGGGCGCGAGGCTCAGCCGAAGCCGATGCCGTCGACCAAAAGCTATTCGTTTTTCGGCCTGACCAGGGGCGCGACCGTGCAGGTGCTGAGCTCGACCGATATCGAGGAGAAAGACCAGAGTTTTTCTTCTCCTGAGCTTACGCGCCGGATCATGCTGGTGTTTCTGCTCGTGGTCAATATCACTCTGCTGCTGAGCCTGTTGTCGAACGCCCCGCTCGAAGAGGCGGCGAACCCGGCACTGACACCCAACCCGGCCAAAGCGCCATGGTACTTCCTGTGGCTTCAGGAACTGGTCGCGTCGACCACTATCACGATCGGTTCTTACCGGATCAGTGGTGGCTTTATCGGAGGTATCGTCGTGCCCGGGATTTTGGCGGGATTGTTGGCGGTATGGCCGCTGCTCGATCGCTCGCCCAAAAATTGTGAGGGCGTTTGGTTTGCGCCGGAGCGGCGATGGCAGAACGGCACGTTCCTGGTGATTACGGCGGTGATCGTGTTGTTGATCGCGGTGGGCTTGGGAGTTCGCGGGCCCTACTGGCGTTTGTACTGGCCCGGCCAACCATGGCCACAGATGCCGAGGGTGCTCTAAGGTGGAAGGACGAGAATCAACCGAATCGCGGGATTTTCCCTGGCTGGTCATCCTGTCGCTCGCATTTTTCGCGCTGGTGGCCGTGGTCTTCTGGCGCGAATTCAACACCGAGTGGGCACCGCGTGAGAACCAATTCAGGAAGATCCTGGAAGAGCACGGCCAAATCGACGATGCGCGCCGATTCACCATCGGCATCAAGCAGATCTGGAATCCTGAGCTTGGCGTAGTCGATCGCTGCGTAACTTGCCATCTGGGCTACGATTGGGGTTCCGTTCTTCCGGCCAATCTGCCCGAGCCGTATACTCCGCACGTCCAGCTTCCGTACCTCGAAAAGCATCCGTTCGCGCGCTTCGGATGCACCGTGTGCCACGGTGGCCAAGGATGGGCGACTGAGGAGGAGGACGCGCACAGCGGTGGCGAGCATTGGGGCGACCCGATGCTCTCCAAGGAGCTTGCGGCAAGCTACCAGCTTACGGTTGGGCAGATGCTCCAGATGCGCTGCAACTTCTGCCATCGCCACGACGTGTCGACGCCGGGCATGGACGAGATCAATCTCGCCAAGAAGTTGATCCAGCAGAAGAAGTGCAGAATCTGCCACACTATCGAGGGCAAGGGGGGAATGGTCGGACCCGAGCTCACGTACGAAGCGGATAAGAGCCCGGAGCTGCTGGACTTCAGCCACGTCAGCGGCGACAAGACCATGTTCAACTGGGAGTATCAGCACTTGATGGACCCGGGAAAAGTCAGTCCCTCGACCACCATGCCGACTTTCGGCTTCAAGCCCGAAGAGGCTCGGGCGCTGACGCTGCTGCTGCTTAGCTGGAAGCGTGTGACCTTCCCGCCCCAGTACATCCCGTCTCCGGTTGAAGCGGCGCCGTTGCAGGTAGTGCACGTGCCCGCGGAGGCGCCGATCGTTCCGGGTGCCGAGGAGGGAAGAAAGGTCTTCCAGACCAGGGGCTGCAACCAGTGCCATACGATCGGGGCCGGCAAGCTGATCGGGCCGGATCTGGCCGGAGTCGGCGGCCGGCACTCTGTCGAGTGGTTGCGGAGTTGGCTTGCGGATCCGGCGGTTGTGATCCGCGCGAATCCGGAACTCGCGAAATGGCCCGATCAATTCGGCGGAATCGTGATGCCGAATCAGAATCTGAGCCCGGCTGAGATCACCTCGGTAATCGCGTATCTGCAAAAGCTCTGAGAGAAACCCTGAGCGGCGCCGTCGATATCGACGGCGCCGCTCAAGCGCGCGATTCGTCGATTCAGGGCTGCAGGATAGTCCGCTTCCATCCGTTTTTGGTTCGCTCGAAGAGATCGCGCTCATGCAGCCGATGGCTGCGGCGAGTCCAGAATTCGATCTCGTCGGGAATGACGCGAAATCCGATCCAATCGGGCGGTCTGGGGATGTCGGAGCCCTTGACCGTGCCGCGAAATCGGTTCACCGCGGCGAGCAACTCGGCGCGGCTGGCGAGCTTCTCACTCTGTTTGGAGACACTCCCCGATAGCTGGCTTTGACGAGGGCGCGACGCCCAATAGGCGTCCGCTTCCTCGGCGGAGACTTCCTCAACCCGCCCTTCGACTCGCACCTGCTTGCCGGTTGCGTCCCAGTAGAAGGCGAGCGAGGCGCGCGGATTCTCGCTCAGGTCGCGCCCCTTGGGGCTGCGCCGGTTGGTGTAGAAAACGAAGCCGAGCGCGTCGGCCTGCTTGAGCAGGATGAAGCGGACCGAGGGCCTGCCGTCGCGGCTCGCGGTTGCCACTGCCATCGCCTCGGCCAGCGGGACGTTTGCTCGCCGCGCCTGGTCGAACCATTTGTTGAACCGGGCGATTGGGTCGTCTTCATTCCGTACGCTTCGCGCCACTTCGATATCTCCTTTACGAGTTGTCAGACTCGTCGGCCTCCGGGACCCTTTGGCATCGAGAATCCTGGGCGCCGATTCGAAGCCAAGTTAGCTTCCGGGAATCGGAAAGGAAACCGAAGTGCACGTGCAGCGATGACGCGAACGGAGACACCCTGTCGCTTACGGAATCAAAGAAGGTGTTTTGTTCTCCTAGCGATCCAATGCAGTTCGGTGTATACGAATACACCGCCAATGGCACCGATTGTGCACTTGGTCAAAAGTTCTTCACAGGTCTTTAGAAAAGGAGCGCCGTCAGCCGATGATGGAATTCGGCCTAGGATTATGGGGTATGCAGGCCACACGTATGGCTCCGCGCCATCACGTGAACCTCTACCAGGAGATGATTGAAGACTGTCAGTACGCGGAAGAACTCGGCTTCCACTCGTTGTGGTTGACCGAGCATCACTTCTGGTACGACGGTTACTGCCCGTCGTTAATCGTCGGTCTCGGCGCACTGGCGGCGGCTACCAGCCGCATAAAGATTGCGACCGGCGTCGTGTTGTTGCCGATGCACGACCCGATCCGCGTGGCGGAGCAGGCCGCGGTCGCGGACTTGCTCTCCAACGGCAGGGCGCTGTTTGGTTTTGCCAACGGCTATCGCGATGTGGAGTTCGATGGATTCGGGCTCAGGCGAAAAGATCGCGGTGCGCGCCTTACCGAGCAGTTCAATGTGCTACGGCAGGCATGGACGCAGGAGCGGGTTACCTTCGCGGGCAAACATTTCAACTACACCGATTTGCCGGTGACTCCCAAGCCGCTGCAGAAACCTCATCCGCCGGTGTTCGTGGGAACCTCGCCGGTTTACGGTCCGGCGGTCGAGAGAGCCGGCAGGTTCGGTTTCGGGATTCTAGTCCCACCGACGTTGAGCCCGGCGCAGTGCCACGAGGCGGTTGAAATCTGGAAAAAGGCGGCTCGCGCGGCCGGCCACGACGTCGAGAAGCTGCGTTCCGAGAAGATCGCCCCGATGGGGGTGTGCTACGACCTGTGGGTCGACGAAACTAACCACAAGGCGGAAGCGATAACCTCGAACCTCCGCTACTTGTACCGCGAACAACTGGGAGGATGGCGCTTCTTGGTGGATTCGGAGGGCAAGGGGGTTGCGTTCGACCGCCCCGACATCCTCAATAGCGCGGTGGAGTCGGTGGTGAACTCGGCGGCCATCGGCAGTCCGGCCAAAGTAATTCGGATGCTGAGAAAATACGAAGAAGCGGGCATCGATTTCTTCTGCGCCAGAGTGAGATGGGATAGCACCCCGCGTGTAGACCTGCACCGGTGCATCCGGCTCTTGGCCGAAGAAGTAATTCCGGCCTTCAGGTAAACGTCGCTCAGCCGTTAACGATACAAGGAGTCATCCATGCGGTTTGGTTTAGGTCCTTACGAGCTAGGGTCAGACGGCTCGAAGCCGCTTCTCGAAAACTATGAGCAGATGCTCGAGCAGGCTGCCTATGCCGAGGAGCTGGGCTTCGATTCGGTGTGGGTTGGCGAGAGCCACTTTGGCGCCGATGGTGCATGTCCCTCATCGGAGACTGCGGCGGCGGCGATAGCGGTCCGCACGAAGGCGGTTCGGATCGGCGTGATGCCGGTTCTGGCTTTGGCTAATCCTTTGTATGTCGCTGAGGACGTAGCGGTCCTCGACAGTATCGCCAAGGGCAGGGTGATTGTGGCGGCCCAGAAGGCCACCGCCCAGGAGCTCGCCGCTCTGAAGATCGGCGAGAAAGACGCCGATAGCAGATTCGCGGAGGCGCTCAAGGTCGCCCTCAAATCGTGGGCGCCGACTTCGTTCGCGCACGACGGCGACCACTGGCGGCTGCCCGGTCGTAATTTCAAGGGCAATCCCTTCGCCGAAGGCGTCGTCGAGATTAACGTCACGCCCAAGCCGGCTCAGCTCAGCGTGCCCGTATGGATCGCAGCGCGCGACAACGCGGGCGTCGAGCAGGCGGCGAAATGGGGCTTCCCGTGGCTTGCGTCCCCGGTCGAGACTTTCGCCGACATCAAGGCCAGGAACGAACTCTATCGCAAGACGCTGGCTGCCAGTGGCAGGATGCTGGAAGGCGTGCTGTTCCCGGCCGTCCGCGAGCTCTACATGGGTGAGAGCATGCAGGAGGCGAAAGCGGACGCCGAGCAGGGCGTGCTGGCGCTCTATCAGTCCTACCATCGGCGCGGTCTGATTGCCGACGCTCCGAAGAGTTTCGACGCGCTGGCGCGCGATCGCTTCATAATCGGCGACGTCGATCACGTGACGAGCGAGATCGATCGCTATCAGCGCGAAGCGGGGGTGAATTACCTCATCTTAAGGATGTCATTCCCGGGAGTGAGTCAGAGCAAGACCATGGCGGCGATCAAGTTTTTCGGCGAGGCGGTGGTGCCGGAATTCCGCATGGCGTCGTTCCCGTCCGAGATTCGCAAACGCAAGCGCGCGAGCGCAGTGTAGGAGACAGGTATAATGGCAGCACAGTATCCGCATTTGTTCAGTCCGCTGAAGATCGGCCCGATCACGATCAAGAACCGGATAATTTTCGGGCCCCACGTGACCTGTCACTGGTCATCTGATTTCCTCGCCACGCCGCGCGCCAAGGCCTACTACGAGGAGCGTGCGCGAGGCGGAGTCGGGATGATTATCGTCGGTGCGGCCTCGGTCGACGGAACCGCGGATTACTATCCGTTCACCCAGCCTGGTATCTGGAAGGATGAGGTAATCCCTGGGCTCAAAGAGATCACCGATGCCGTGCATAAGCATGGTGCCAAGATTGTGCAGCAGATCCTGCATCCCGGCGTGCATCAGATTCCCGAACGCGATCCGAGGTATCCCGGGCGCGCGCCCTCGCAAATTCCCGCGATCGAAGAACCCTTCTACATCCCGAAAGAACTTGAAGTCGAAGAGATTATCGAAATCGAGGATAAGTTCGCCGACGCCGCCGAGCGCGTCAAGAAGGCCGGCTACGACGGCGTCGAGGTTCACGGCGCGCACGGTTACCTGGTGTGGGCGTTCCTGACTCCGCTCAAGAACAAGCGCACCGATCAGTACGGCGGTTCGCTCGAGAATCGCTTCCGCTTCTATCGCGAGATTCTGGAAAAGGTTCGCAAGCGAGTAGGGCCGGATTTCGTCGTCGGAACCCGAATCATCTCCAGCGACTTGTATCCGGGCGGCCTCGACGTGGAAGACTCGGCGCGTATCGCCAAGATGATCGAGGAAACCAAGACGGTCGATTTCATCAACGTCAGCATCGGGATGTATCGCTCGGTGTCGATGATGATTCCCAGCCACTACTCGGGATTCGAGCCGGGCTATCAGGGCGAATTCACGCGCAAGATCAAAGCTGAGATCAAGACGCTGCCGGTCTTTCAGGTCGGCAAGATCAACGATCCGGCATTGGCGGAGCATATCGTTGCGGAGGGCGGTGCCGACGCGGTGGTGCTGATCCGCGAGCTGATCGCGGAGCCTCATTTCGCGCGGAAAGCGCAGGAAGGCAATATCGAAGAGCTGCGCCCCTGCATGTACTGCAATCAGAAGTGCGTGGCGCACATCTTCACGCCGGGCGCCCACGTCGAGTGCAACGGCAATCCGGTGACTGGCGAGGAATTCAACTGGGGCAGCGATTTCCCGCTCATTCGCGCGGCCACCAAGAAAAAGGTGTTGATAATCGGCGCCGGTCCGGGAGGCCTCGAGTGCGCGCGCATCGCGGCGGAACGCGGCCACGACGTCGTAATGTACGAGAAGGGCAGTGTCGTCGGTGGCCAGATGCAGTTGATGACCAAGCTGCCGGGGCGCGAGGAGCCGAGAAACCTGATGGACTGGCTCGAACGCCAGGCCAAGGGTAAGGGCGCGCGGATCAACTTCAATGCCGAGGTCAACGCGCAGAATGCCGACGAGATCCTCAAGCGCGAGCGTCCTGATGCGGTGGTCGTGGCGACTGGAGCGCGCGGCGCGCGCGACGGCCGCAGCTCGATCACAACCGAGCCGGTGCCGGGATGGGAACGCAGCAACGTTTTTTCCTACGAGGAGATACTCGAGGGCACAGCCAAGATTATGGGCAAGCGTGTGGTGATTCTCGACGAACTCGGCGATCGGATAACGCCGGGAATCGCCGAGATGCTCACCGGCGATGGCAAGGAAGTGCACGTAATCACGCGCTGGCCCAATCTTTCCCATTTTTGGGCCAACTTCTGGCTCGAGCTGCCGTTGATTTACGGCAAGATGGATGAACTCGGGGTCAAGATCACTTCGTCGTCGTGGATCAAAGAAATCACCGCCTCCGGTTTGACTTGCTTCAACGTCTTCAGCTCGCGTGAATTCGCCGTCCCGGCCGACGCGGTGATCATGGTGACGATGAAGTACTCCAACATGGAGCCGTACAAGATGCTCAAGGAGAAAGGCGTCAAGCCGATCTATCTGATGGGCGACGCCAAGTCTCCGCGTCAGATCGGTGATGCGCTGCGTGACGGCCATACGATAGGGCGAGAGCTTTAAGGCGCCGGGAGACTGATTGAGTCCGATGTCAGGAGAAGTCTGGTCGTTTATAGAAACCACGGGTGGCGGTCTGAACAAGAACGCCACCAAAATGGCTACTGAAGCGACCAGACTGGGCAATATCCTGGGCGAGGTCCCCTGCGGCGTGCTAGTCGCCGACGGCGGCGGCACGCTCGCTGACGATCTCGCCCCGTTCGGCCTGCAAAAGCTTTACGCGTTGAAGGCCGAGGCGCCCGGAGCATGGACGCCCGAGGCCTACGCGCACGCGCTAGCGGACTTGGTAGCGAAGCGTCAGCCCCACCTGGTGCTGTTCGCCGCCAGCGCCTTCGGCAGCGAAGTCGCCGCACGAGTGTCGGCGCGGCTGGGAAGCGGATTCATCTCGAACTGCGTCGACTTCGCGCGCGAGGGCGAAGGCCTCGTCGCGCGCAAGGCGGTCCATGAAGGCCGGGCGCATCAGACGCTCACGTGGGCAGTGCCGCCGCCGCATATCGCGAGCGTCGATCTGGCCGCGCTCGAAGCGATCGAGGAGAGAAGCCCGGTTGCGCTGGAAGTGATCGAAGAGAACGCGGAGACCGGAGCCCTTGGCGTCGAGCTGCTCAGCCGATGGAAGACCGATCCGCGCCAGCTCGATCTCACCGAGGCGAGCTTGGTGGTCGGCGTGGGACGGCCGATCCTGTCGCAGATGGATGCGCTGCCGAATTTGCGCGACGCGGCGGAAAAAATCGGTGCGGTGTTCGGCGGCTCCAGGCCGGTTGCGGACGCGGGTGCCTTGCCGAAGGAAAAACAGATCGGGGCGAGCGGCAAGTGGCTCACCGCCGACGTCTATATCGCATGCGCGATTTCCGGGTCTACCTATCACATGATGGGCATCCGGGGCGTGCGGCATCTGGTGGCGGTCAATATCGATCGCAATGCGCCCATCTTCAAGCACGCCGAGCTGGGCATCGTAGGGGATATGTTTCAGGTGATACCGGCTCTGGAAAAACTGGCAGAAACCGAAAAATAAAGAGACTCCGGCGGCGACGATCCGGCGGAGGCCAAAAACACAGGAGCGAGATCCGAATGGGCTGGCAACAGAAGTACGGCGACAAAATAATCAGCGCTGAGAAAGCGGCCAAACTGGTCAAATCAGGCGACTTGGTGCGCCTGCCGGTCGGCAAGGCACCGATCCCGATTATGGACGCGCTGGTTCGCCGCAAGGATGAGCTGCACGACGTCACCATAATCCAGTGCTTCCCTGGACAGCCCTCGCCGCTGTGGAACGAGCCCGGATTCGAGAAGAGCTTCAACATGGTCACTGACTATGTTTCCGACGCGAATCGCCCCGGGATGAAAGCGAAGCTGATCGATTTCTTGCCGATCGACTATCCGCAATACGCCGCCCAGCGCGTCGAGCATCGGACCAACACCATGGACCCCGACATTTTCTTCGGCGTGGTGTCGCCGCCGGACGAAAAAGGGTACTGCAGCTTCGGCAATTGCCTGTGGTATTCCAAGGACTTGGCGATGAACGCGAAGACGTTCGTCGCGGAAGTCGACCCGACGTTTATCCGCACCTTCGGCGACAACTTCATTCACGTTTCAGAAATCGACTACCTGGTCGAGGAAACCAAGGCCTTGATGGTCAGCACGCCGCCTCCGGCCGCCGAAGACGAGGGAATGATCCACGTTATCGGCGAGTTCGCCGCAAGCCTGATCCACGACGGCGACACGCTTCAGACCGGGGTGGGGCCGCTGTCGGAGTGCTTGGGGCTGTTTCTGGAACACCGCAACGATCTCGGGATTCACAGCGAGATCATGACTGTGGCGGCGGTCGAGTTGATCAAGAAAGGCGTCATCACCGGCAAGAACAAGTCGATGCACAAGGGCAAGGCGGTGGCCGCCTTCGTGGTCGGCGCAGCGGACCTTCAATTCGTGCACGAGAATCCCGCGATCGAGCTCTACAGCGTGCTCTACACCAACCGGATTACGACCATTGCCGCGCAGCGCAGCCAGGTCGCGGTGAACAGTTGCCTCGCGATCGATTTTACCGGGCAAGCTTCGGCCGAATCCTTCGGCGGCCCCATGATGTACAGCGGAATCGGCGGCCAGATGGATTTCATGATCGGCTCGATGCACTCGGAGGGCGGCCGCTCGATCATGCTGCTGCAATCGACTGCCAGGGGCGGCAAGGTATCGCGAATTGTGCCGCAGCTCGAAGCGGGAACGGTCGTGACCACGCCGCGCACCTATATCGATAACGTGATCACCGAGTTCGGTATCGCCAACCTGCAGGGCAAGACCCAGCGCCAGCGCGCCGAGGCGCTGATCGAAATCGCCCATCCGGATTTCCGCTCCGAGTTGCGCAAGGAGGCGAAAAAGCTCTTCGGCCCGTAACGGCTGGAGCACACAGCGACGTGAAAACGCTCGTTTGCATCAAGCGCGTCAGCGATTTGCCGCAGCTCCAGAACGGCGGCGGCAGCGTCGAGTCGAGCGCCGCCGGGCAGGTCTTCAATCCGCTCGATCTCAGCGCCCTCGAGGAAGCGCTGCAGGTGCGCGCGGCGGCGGGCGGAGAGGTAATCGCGCTGAGCGTCGGCCCGCCAGCCGCGGATGTCACCCTAAGGAAGGCGCTGATGATGGGTGCGGACCGGTTGGTCCGCTTGTGGGATGAGCGTCTGAGGGGATGCGATTCGTTCGGGATGGCGCTGGTGCTCGCCAAGGCGGCGCACGCGATCGGGTTCGATTTACTGCTGTGCGGCGCGCGCAGCATCGACACCGGCAGCGAGCTGATGGCGGCGGCGATCGCCGAGAATCTCAAGCTGCCGCTGATCGCCAGGGCGGTTGCGCTCCGGCTCGACAGCGCCACCGGACGAATCGTCGCTGACAAAAAACTCGAACGCGGCGCGAGGGAAACCTATGCTGCCCGCGTCCCGGCGGTGCTATCGATCGATCGCGGCCCGATCGAGCCGCGCTACAGCAGCCCACTGTGGGTGCGGCGCCTGACGCGCGCGAAGATCGATGTGCTCGGCGCCAACGATATCGGCCTGACGTTTCCGTTGCCGACGCCTCGAATAACGTCGCTGGGGCTGGGTGCGCCCAAGCCGCGAACCAAGATCGGCGTCAAGGTCAGCGGGCTATCGCTCAAGGACAAGCTCGCGATCATGCGCGGCCGGACGTCCACCGCGAAGAAAGAGGAAGTGGTCGAAGAAACTCCCGAAGACGCCGCGCGCAAAATCAAGGAACATCTGGAGAAGTGGCTCGGCTAAAAGCCGCGCCCTTCAAGCTACAGTTCCTTGATCGAGTATCCGATACGCGGGAAGTGCACGACTACGTCGCCGCGCGCGGGATCGCGGCGCAGAATCGCGACATCATCTTGATCGACTTGCACCAGCTTGCCGGCGACGGCGGCGGTCGTGTACTCGTCGGGACGGATCGCCACTTCACGCCCGAGCCTGGGAATTGAGTCGTCGTTGACCGACGCGCGAAGCGCTTGCGGAGCGCCGCGCGCCGCAACCGCCAACGCTTCACTAGCCGGCATCCCTTCGCGAGCGCCATGACCGATAGCTGCCACGCGTTCCATCCAGGCGCGCGTCATCGGATAAGCCTCGAGTTCATCGGAACAGTCGATCGCAAAAGCGCTCAGGAACCACAGACCATGATAGACGGCGAGGTCCGCCTTTCCCGGCCCACTCGCCAGCAGCCACGCGCCCGCGTGCGACAGCATCTGCTCGACGATCGGCAACTCGGCGCGCATCTGCACGAGATTGCGCCGCGCAGCGGTGCGCACTTGCTCGATCGAGGGCGGCGGCTTGCCGCGCAGCGCCGCCCGATCAATGTGCAGTTGCGGATCTACGGTTTCAGCATTGACGCCGGTCACGTACCGCGCGATCGGCCAGAACAGATCGCGCTCTGCCCACGCCTCGATCGCGGCCGCGATTCCTCGCACTCTGGGATCAGCCAGGAGCGGCGACGGATAGCGGCGATCCAGCTCGCGCATGATCGTTCTCGTGTCGCAGAACACATCCGCGCCGATCTGCATCACGGGAACGTGCCGGTAGCCTCCGGTCAGGGCGACCAAATCCGGCTTCGGCATCACTGAAGGCACAACGACCGAATACCAGTGGAGCTTTTTCAGACCGAGAGCGAGCCGGATCTTTTCCGAGAACGGTGAAAAGTCGTAGTGGTGAAGGATCAAAGAATCTGGAGCTGGCGTTCGCGCGTTGCTCATGATCAGTTCGGCGCGAGCCCGCGCTCGATGAGCTGTCGCTCGGGCTCTTCGCGCGGCTTTCTCAATTGATCAATCTCACAGACGCCGGCCAAGCTCGGAGGCGGGCCGGCGAGGATACTTGCCGGCCCACGCCGCTTGGACGAATCGGATCATTCCTTGGCGCTTGGGAACACCGGAGCGCGCTTTTGCTGGATCGCGTTGACGCCCTCTTTGAGGTCGGCGCTGAAGAAGCTCAGCATCTCGAAGCCGAGCGAAGCGTCGAACGCCGGCCCGAACATCCGCAGCCAGTTATTCAGCGAGCGCTTGGTCCATTTGAGCGCCTGCTGAGGCCCGCGGCCGAGTCCGCGCGCGACCTTCATTGCCCGGTCCATCAGCTGATCGGGCGGCACGCACAGGCTCACCAGGCCGATACGCTCGGCCTCTTTGCCGTCGATGAATTCGGCGGTCATCAGGTAGTACTTGGACTTGGCCATTCCGCACAGCAGCGGCCAGATGATTACCGCGTGGTCGCCCGCGCCGACGCCCAGGCGCAGATGGCCGTCGGTGATGCGCATCGCTTCGGACGCGATACTGATGTCGGCCATCAGCGCGACCGCCAGTCCGGCACCGACCGCGACGCCGTTGATTGCGGAGATGATCGGCTTTTCGCAGTTCATCATGTTGTAAACGATATCGCCCGCCTCGCGCGACGCGGCGGCGATTCGCTCGAAGTTGCCGGCCATTCCGGAGATCATTTCGAGATCGCCGCCGGCCGAAAACGCCTTGCCCGCTCCCGTCACCAGCACGACCCGGGTCTTCGGATCCGCGTCGACATCCTTCCATACCTGGGTCAACTCCCAGTGCAGGCGCGCGTTGGTGGCGTTGAGCACGTCGGGGCGGTTGAGCGTGATCAGCAGGACGCCGTCTTCGCAATGCTCGAAAAGCAGATGCTGGTATTCCGAATAGTTCATGTTCTCCCTCGCTTAGCGAAATTTTTTCAGGTGATGCGAGCATGGAACGTACCATTTCTTGAAGCGAAATGGAGCCCTTGCGCGATGCCTCCGAGCGACGAACCGGAGATGGACCGCTGTTTGCGGCCCTTTTACTGGCGACATGTCTGCTTCAAGACGGGCGTCGCGATCGCCCCGACGCCTTTTGCGTCGTGCGTCTGTAGCCAACAGCGCCATCGACCCCAATTGCGCGCCGAGCCGCCGCGTCGTATAGCTCGTGTTTGCGTCATGTGCCGCCGGGAGAAAGGGCGGCGACGGCGTGTAATTCAGCATCGCGAAGCGAGGAAGCCTCAATGGATTTTGAATTTTCGTCGACTCATAAAGAAATTCGCAACGGCGTCAGGGAGCTGTGCTCGAAGTTCGATCTCGAGTACTGGCGCAAGTGCGACGAGGCCCACGTTTATCCCGAAGCGTTCGTCGACGCGATGTCTGAGGCGGGATGGCTGGCCGCGCTGATACCGCAGGAATACGGCGGGTCGGGGCTGCCTATGATCGACGCGGCGATAATCCTCGAAGAGATCAACCATAGCGGCGGCAACGGCGCCGCATGCCACGCGCAGATGTACACTATGGCCTCGGTTCTTCAGCACGGGAGCGATCAGCAAAAGCGCGAGTACCTGCCGAGAATCGCCGAGGGCAGCCTGCGCTTGCAGGCTTTCGGCGTTACTGAACCTGACGCCGGTTCCGATACCTCGAAGATCAAGACCTTCGCAGCCAGGAAGGGCGACAGCTACATCATCAACGGCCAGAAGATCTTCACGTCGCGCTTCCAGCATTCGGACATGATGCTGTTGCTGGCGCGCACGACGCCGTTCGATCAGGTGCGCAGGAAGACCGACGGCATGAGTCTGTTCCTGGTCGATCTCAAGAAAGCGGGCGAAACCGTTAAAGCGGTGCCGATCGCCACGATGATCAATCACGAGACCAACCAGGTGTTTATCGATAATCTCGAAGTGCCCGTCGACGCCCGCATCGGCGAAGAGGGCAAAGGCTTCCAGTATCTGCTGAGTTCGCTCAACGCGGAGCGTATCCTGGTCGCCAGCGAATCGATCGGTGACGGCAAGTTCTTTATCGATCGCTCCGTCCAGTACGCCAAGCAGCGCGTTGTGTTTGATCGCCCGATTGGACAAAACCAGGGCGTCCAGTTCCCGATCGCCAAGGCCTACACTGCGATCGAAGCCGCGGACCTGATGAGGCTCAAGGCAGCCACGCGTTTCGACGCCGGACTGCCGTGCGGCGCGGAAGCGAACATGGCCAAGTATCTCGCGTCCGAAGCCTCGTGGGAGGCGGCCGAAGCCGCGATCACCACGCTCGGCGGTTACGGTTTCGCCAACGAGTACCACATCGAGCGCAAATGGCGCGAAGCCCGATTATTCCGGACCGCGCCGATCGCCAACAATCTGGTGCTCAGCTTCGTGGGCGAACACGTCCTGGGACTCCCGAGATCGTACTGAGCCGCCAAGCAACCAGGCAGCCAGGCAGTCGTAGAAACGCTCGCATCGCGAGCCCGGCGGCGCAGTCTATCTTCCGTCGCTGCGCTCTGAGCTTCTCTGCTGCCCGAAAGGTTATGCCGCGCCGACGGGTGCCGGGCCTCGCCCTGAGAACGGCTTACAGCATCGCGAGAAGGCCCGGTGTTTAAGAAGTGCGAATATGAGCGATATTTGGCTGGCTTTAGGATAGTTTTTTATTGAATCTAAATTTCTTATTTGATCCTTGTACGACGAAGTGAAATCGCTTATAGTCTTGGCTTGATTCTATAAGTTTTTCCGGTTCTACCGGTGTCAGACTCGAAAAATTGCGGTGGAAATCGCTGATTTGCGGATAAACGCTTTAACCGCCCGCTGCAGTGCTCTGCAGCTTTCCGCCGCCGCGCCGTTAGAGAGGAGTTTTCTTCGGATTGCGACCCGACATAAGACTGTTAGTGTTCAGCGTTTCGTAAATTAGCCATATTAATGCAGCTTTGGGCCTGATTCTGGATGGAGTCCCCAGTTAAGGAACCCGAGCTGTGTGCGTGGGATGTCGAAAATCTCGGCGGGTCATTGAGCCCCGCGAAGTCAGGAGGAGCGAAAAATATGCGATTAGAGGCGTCTCGACCTAACCGAGGCGGGAAGGCCGGCTGGCTGCTTTCAGCAGCCTCAGCGATAGGCCTGCTGTGGCTGGCGGTGATACCCGCCAACGCGCAGGACTTCACCGGCTACACACGAGCGACGTTCGACCAGTGGCTGGCGAAGTACAAGGATGCGAAGCCCGACTTCAAGCCCGGTGATGTGCTTACCGCCCAAGACATCGAGAAGATGCGGCCGTTTATTCCCCCCGGCTTCATCGAGCAGCTGAACTTCCCTGAGTTCAAGGCCGAAGTAATTCCTGCCAAGAGCCATAAGCCTCGGGCGGACTACATGGCCTGCAGCGAGAGGTATCAGCAGCAGACGAAGTTGGCCGCTGACGGTGCGATGGACAACTATGTTTGTGGCCAGCCCTTCCCTAATTCCGAGATCACACTCGAGGATCCGAAGGCGGGTCCGAAGGTATCCTGGAATTTTGACGCCCGGTGGCAGAACTATGGTCTGTTCATCACCAACGTCGGCTGGATCTGGGATCGCTTCGGCGGCACCCATGTGGCCCCGATACTCACCAAGCCACCCGAGCTGTGGCTTCCGTTCAGCGCTGACCTGCCGAAGGACCTGACCGAGAATTTCCAGGGCGGCGGGACTTTCCAGCGCACGCTTCAGGGACCCTACGAGCGGGTTTATTACAGCCATCTCGCTCAGTTGAACGATAAGGGCGGCGTGATTCCGGTGCCGGACGCCAAGACCTTCGAGTTCAAGGAGTTCACCGGGTTCCACGAGCCGTTCGATATCCGCGGTACCGCGTTTATCATCTACCGCTATGCCGATCCGCATCGCGCTGACGACGCTTGGGCCTATATCCCCAACCTTCGACGCGTACGCCGGATCACGGCCGAAGTGAAGTCGGACTCGCTGCTCGGAACCGACCACACCCTCGAGGACTTCTACGGCTTCTCAGGGCGTCCGCTCGAGTGGAACTGGAAGTTCATGGGTTGGAAGGACATGCTGGTCGTCCAGGATTCCAAGTACGACGACTCGCACTTCTATGGCCCTAACGGGATAATCCCGAACGACGTATGGTCGGTCCGTCGCTTTGCGGTGATGGAGCGTACCCCGAAGGACCCCCGTGCCCCATATGCCTCGGTGGTAGATTTCTTCGATTCCGAAAACTGGGACACGTTCTGGATGGAGGCGTTTGACCACAAGGACAAGCTGTGGAAGCTCTGGTACTTCCAGAAGGCGTGGACCGAGGACTTCAAGGACCCCTCGCGCCAGGCGATCAACAAGGGCGCGATGACCACTAACTTCCAGTCGGTAGAGGTCATCGATTTGCAGAACTCCCGCGGAACGCTGGTGCCGTGCTACGGCGGTGGCTATCCCAACATTCGTGGTGCCGAGGCTGAACGTCTCTACGACATCAACAAGCTCGAAGAGATCCATCGTTAGTCTGGCGGCGGCGTAAGCCACCGCGATCAGCAAGACGGCGCGCGAGTGATCGCGCGCTGTCTTTTTTTCTGAGACGTAAAGACGCGAGGCGCGGCGCCCCGTTCGGGGCGCCGCG
>JBEKLA010000005.1:0-45248 GCA_050010455.1 Binataceae bacterium (SeqCode)
GACCGAGGGCAAATAAAAATAACGATTTGCAATTTCTCCCTCCGGCCACAGTCCGCGCAAGTTCAGCATCGGCGCGATCCCGAGGGCAGTCCACAGCATGCAAAACAGGTACAGTTGCCGGCGCGGATGATTCCTCAGCACGACGTACGTGCACGCCGCCAGCACTATCAACGCTGCGATCGCGAGATAGAAATCCGGGGACGCGGCGCTTTTAACAAACGATACGCGATCGGAATCGCCAGCCATCCACGGTATTGCCAGCAGAGCTACATACGTGAGCATCACTCGTGGCAAAGTCAGCAGAAGCACCGTGTTGCTGATATGGCCGGTACCGACATCCGGTGTCATCATTGACATGTGCAGCACGATAGTACGGAAAGTCAAATATACTAATACCGCAGCCACAAACGGCCCGACGTAAAGGATAGCGCTCTGTCGCAGAGTGGCTGCGCGATCGAAAATCGAGCCGCCGTCGCGCGGCGCGCCGATCGGCGCCAACAGGACGACGTAGGATGCGACTACCGCCGGGAACATCAGAGCGCTCTCGTGACAGAGCAACGCGCCGACGTACAGCACCAGCGCGAGCGGGCCAACGTCGCGCCTGGTTTCTGCTCGCTGCATGATCAAACAAAAGGCTCCTAGCTGGAACGCGGCACCCAGCGGGTAGTTAGTCGCCGCGATCGAGAGCACCGCCTCGGCGTGAGCCGGAATCAGTGCAAACAGCAGTGCCGCCAACAGCGAAGCGTGTCCGTCACCGGTCAGACGCGTAGCGACCTTGTACACCAGCCAGACCACGATCAGATGCAGCATCAATTGGGTCGCGTGATATCCGGCCGGATTGTGCCCGAAAAGGTGGTACTGCAGCCCCAACACGATTAGCAGCAAAGGCCGGTAATACGGGCACAGCGGCGCCCCCCCTTGCGGGTAAATAAACCAGAGCGCGTCTCTCGGCAGCGACTTCCATAGGAAGGACCACTGGCCGATCAAGGCGTTCTCGAGGAAGACGTGGTCGTCGAGTGTAAACGGATTAGTCAGGCACCTAAGATAGGCGAGCAGCGCGACCAGCAGCACCCCGCCGACCATCAACTGCCCCCGCCTCACGCCATCTGCGCCCACGCCCTATATACCTAGCGTCATGGCCTTTAGCGAGGCAATGTCGCGCCGGACGTTGCCGTCAACGCCCGGCTCCACATGCGCTCGTAATTTCGCGGAAAAAGCTGGCCAGCGTAGCTTGACGATATCTTGACGCAGCCCTTTCTCGGCTACGCGTAAATGTCAGGGGGTCTTGCGCGCTACGACGACCGTATGCAGCAGCGAGGCCTTGGCCTGGCGCTCGACCGTGATGCGGTGGCCGTAGAGCATGTCGCGGAATCGCAGCCGCGTGGTCCATCCCAGATGCTTGGTCAGAGGATTCGCGATTCCAGTCAGGAAACCGAGCACCGGGTTGTCGCTTCGGAAATGATTCAGGATCACGATCCGGCCGCCCGGCTTACATACTCGGTACATCTCGTCCATCATCCTGATGGGGTCGGGTACGACCGTGACTACGTGAAACGCGCAGACATAATCAAAGCTGTTGTCCGGCAGATCGATATTGAGCGCATCGCCCTGTCTGACTTCGATATGCGACCAGTTGTTTTCCTTGATCTTGGCGCGCGCGTGCTCAAGCATCTTGCTTGAGGGATCGATTCCGAGCACTCGCACGTAAGGAGGATACGCGTCCAGCGCGATTCCGGTACCGACGCCCAGTTCCAGCACCTGCTGTCCGGGCCGCAATCCCAATAACTCGATAACCTCGTGCTCGCTGTCAACAAATGCGCGTCCAAAAGTGCGATCGTAAAAATGGGCTAGCTCTGAGTAAACGAGACTCTTGTGAGGTTCCGCCATCGGTCAGCTCTCCGGTGTTACTTTACAGGACATTAGCCCGCTCGGCAGGCGAGCCTAGACCGGTGTCCCCGCCCTCGACATCATCACGCCGCGGCGTTCAACCCTCTCGACTGGCGCTTGAACAACGTCACGTCGCGCTTGCGAAAGCGCCACTGGCGGCCTTTTTTGAACGCGGGCAGAATCTCCCGGCGGGCCAGATCGTTGACAGTGTCCGGGCTCAGATCGAGTAGAAACGCGACTTCGCGCGAGTTCAGCAGGATGTCTTCTTTATCGGCCATCTAGTACGAGTCTGTTACCGGGCTGGCGGGAGCACTGCAGACGCCTCACCACCCGGGCCTTTCCAGTCAAGATTTTTTAATACGTCGCGTTAAACCAAGTCAAGGACGCCTTATACAAACTAGTTCTGCCACCACCGCTTGTTGTCGCCAGCGGCGCGAACGCTATCAGTAGGGCTCGACCGATCCTCCACTAACGCCGGCTTATACGCTGATCGTAGTAAGCTTGCGGCTCGCAATCAGATAATCATACCACGCCCGCGTCACTACCACACACGAGAAAAGTCCGGTTAGAACGCCGACGCACAACGTAACGGCGAACCCTTTCACAGGACCGGTCCCGAACTGAAACAGGATCAGCCCGGCGACGAAGGTCGAGATATTCGAATCCTGGATCGCTGACCACGCGCGCTGATAGCCGAGTTTCACCGCGTCACGAGGTGTCTTGCCGTTGCGCAACTCCTCGCGCATCCGCTCGTTAACCAGAACGTTCGCGTCGACCGACATTCCCAGCGTCAGCACGATTCCCGCGATTCCAGGCAGCGTCAGCGTCGCCTGCAGCGCTGCCATCACGCAGATCAGCAACATGATATTCAGCGTCAATCCGAAATCGGCCAGGAGTCCGGCGCCGCTGTAGTAGATCGCCATGAAAATCAGCACTGCCGCCGCGCCCACCAGAAACGACAATTCGCCCTGGCGGATCGAGTCGCGCCCCAGCGAAGGCCCTACCGTGCGCTCTTCGGCGATCTCGACCGGCGCGGGCAACGCGCCCGAGCGCAGCACGATCGCGAGATCGTGAGCATCCTCCATCGAGAACCGCCCGGTGATTTGCACCTTGCCACCGGGGATCCGTTCTTTGATAACCGGTGCCGAGTAGACGGTATTATCGAGGATGATAGCCAGCCGGCGGCCGACATTCTCCGAGGTCACCTCATCGAAGACGCGCGCGCCCCGCGCGTCCAGGTCGACCGATACGTAGGGACCCTCCAGCCGCGCCCCGGGACGCACACGAGCGTCGGTTACGACGTCGCCCGTCATCAGCACTTGCGATTGCACCAGGTAGGGCTCGCGTCCGCCTCGTTCGGCAGACCCGTACAGGATTTCGTCTCCGGGCGGAGGCCCGTCGCGCAGCGCTTCCTCGACGTTATGGGTATCGTCGACAATTTTGAACTGCAGGACGGCGGTCTTGCCGATCAGTTCCTTGGCCCGTTCCGGATCCTGAATTCCGGGAAGCTGCACTAAAATCTCGTCTTCACCTTCACGAGCAACCGTGGTCTCGCGAACGCCAAGTTGGTCGATTCGGTTGCGGATCGTCTCGAGCGCCTGGTCCATCGCCTGGACGCGAACCGCCTGCTCGTCGTGCGGCTTGAAGGCCAGCTCGAATGACGCGCCCGGGCCTGTCGATTCAGAGCTCGCGAGCTTCAGGTCAGGGGCGACCTTTGCCGCCAAATCCTGAAACGCGGTGCGATCCTTGCCGTCAGCGAGCGCGATCACGACCGGGCCGCCAGGGGTCGGAGCGGTCGGTTGGATTTCGATCTTGTTTTCCTTCGCCTCGTGTTTGAGGTCGTCGGCGCGCCGGGCGAGTGCGGTCTTCACCGCATCATCCACTTTGACTTCCAGCAGCAGATGAGTGCCGCCCTGGAGATCGAGTCCGAGCTGGATCTTGGGAGTCGGCAGCCAGCTCTTCCACCAATCCGGGAGCTGAACGTTGAGGCTCGGCAACAGCATCAGCACGGCAACCACGACCAACACAGCGGTCAAGTAGATCCGGGTCAGCGTCTGGCCGCCGGTCAGGTGCAGATAGAGAACCGCGCCGGCCAGCGCCAGCAGAATCAGAATTGGTGCAAAATTTTGATTTTCCACGTTCTCGCCGAGCAGAAGCCGATTCGGCCCCTACTCTTCTTTCTCCTTGCCGCCGCTCTTTGCGATCTTGCCGTAGGCCGAGAGCGCGGCGATTTGCGGCCGCTCGACCCTTATCTTCACGCCCTGCGCGACTTCGAGGGTAACCAGCTTGTCGCCCAACTCGACGATTCTGCCCAAAATGCCGCCGGTGGTCACCACCTCGTCGTTGCGCTTGAGCGCCGCCAGCATCTTGTCGTGGTCCGACGCCCGCTTGGTCTGCGGGCGGATCAAAACGAAGTAAAAGATTGCGAACAAAAATCCCAGCGGGATGATCGTCGTGTACAGGACTTGCTCGCTGGTGGCGGAAGTGCCACCTGCGGCAGCTTGCGCGTATGCAATACCTTCAAGCCACATCGTTGTTTGCCTTGTGCGGCGATTCCTCCCAGTCCGGCCATCCGGCCGCAACCCCGCGCGTAAACGCGTCGTAGGTCCCAGATGAGATAGCTGCCCGCGCCTCGCGCATCAAGCGGCTGTAAAAGTGCAGATTGTGCTCGGTCAGCGCGCGGGCCGCAAGAATCTCCCCGGCCATATAGAGATGGCGCAGATAGGCTCGGCTAAACGTCCTACAGGTGCGGCACTCGCAGTTCGGATCGAGCGGGCCGGCGTCGCGCGCGTTGCGTGAATGCTTGATCGAAACTCGCCCCTCGCTGGTGAATGCGCCACCATTGCGGGCGTTTCGAGTCGGCAACACGCAGTCGAACATGTCGTAGCCCATCCCGACCGCCGCCACGATATCCTGCGGCGTTCCCACGCCCATCAGGTAGCGCGGCTTATCCGCCGGAATCAGCTCGGCGCCAAGCGCGGCGATTTCCCGCATTTGCGCCTTGGGCTCGCCGACCGCAAGGCCGCCCATCGCGAAGCCGTCGAACCCAAGCGCCGTTATCTGCCCGGCGCTTAGCTTGCGCAAATCCGGATAGATTCCTCCCTGCACGATTCCGAACAGCGCTTGAGTATCCGAAGTCCGCGCCCTAAGCGAGCGCTCGGCCCATCGCGCGGTCAATTCGAGCGAGCTTCGCGCACGCGCCTCCTCGGCCGGAAAGGGGGTGCACTCGTCGAGGCTCATCATGATATCCGAGCCGAGCAGCTCCTGAATCTCGACCGCTTTCTCCGGCGTCAGGATGAGCCGTTGGCCGTCGAGATGGGAGCGAAAGCAGACGCCGTTTTCGTCAATCCGATTGATTTTCGCCAGGCTCATCGCCTGATATCCGCCGGAATCGGTCAGCACCGCACCCGGCCATCCCATGAAACGATGCAGCCCGCCGAGCTCGCGGACGGCGTCCGCGCCCGGTCGCACCGCCAGATGATACGCGTTGGCGAGCACCATGCTGTATCCGAGGGCGCGCAACTCGTCGGGCGCCATCGCCTTGACGGCGGCGCGCGTCCCGACCGGCATGAAGGCGGGCGTCGCGACCGTGCCGTGCGCGGTGACGAGGCTGCCGCATCGCGCCGCGCCGTCGCGAGCGCACACTTCGAACTCGATCGGTGCGCCGCTCACAGGATTAACATGGCGTCGCCGTAGCTCAGGAAGCGATAGCGGCGGCGAATCGCCTCGCGATAGGCATTTAGGAGCAAATCGCGGCCCGCGAACGCCATCACCAACGCCAGGACGGTGCTGCGCGGCATATGAAAATTGGTGATCATCGCGTCGGCAAGCTTGAAGCGGAATCCCGGATGGATAAACAGCCCGGTGAATCCTTCCACGTCACCGGTAACGGCATAGGATTCTAGCGCGCGTGCGCTGCTGGTACCAACCGCGATCACGCGGCCCGCGATCCGCCGGCAATGGTCGAGCGCCTTTACCGTGCTATCCGGGATGGTATACCACTCCGCCTCCATCGAATGGCCTTCGACCTCGGGGCCGCGAATCGGGATGAAGGTGCCAGGTCCGATATGCAGCGTGAGCGCGGCGCTGCGAATCCCGTGCTCGGCGAGCCGATTCAGCAACTCCGGCGTGAAATGGAGCCCGGCGGTCGGCGCCGCGATCGCTCCGGTCTCGGCGGCGTATACTGTCTGATAGGTGTCGCGGTCGTCGTCGGCCACCGGACGACGGATATAGTGCGGCAAGGCGAGCAAGCCGCTGCGTTCCATGATTGCGGCCAGCGGATTGCCGTCGTCGCTGATGATAACCGCCCGCCCTGGCCGTTCATACCGGACCAGCCTGAGCGCCGATCCGTCGGGCAGAATCAGCCGGCTGCCCTCTTTCAGCCCTAGATGGCTGCGAATCAGCGAGAGCCACGCGCCCTCGGGATTCGCTACAGGCCGTACGAGCAGCAACTCGACGGCGCCGCCGCTCTCCTTGCGCACCATCAGCCGCGCCGGGAACACGCGCGTATTGTTGATTATCAGCAGGTCGCCGTCGCGCAGATGATGGTCGAGCTTGTAGAAGCGCGAATGCTCGAGCTTGCCGCTCTTGCGATCGACCACCAGCATGCGCGCCTCGTCGCGATTCTCCAGCGGATGCTGCGCGATAAGCTCCGGGGGTAACTCGTAATCTAGTTCCGCTATGCGCATCGTAACCGCCGCGCGTTAGAGTCATCGTCGGCTTGAGCCCGGGGCTACGCCCCAGGTCATCGAGGGCCGGGTTTCTAGCTGACGCGCAGGACGATCTTGCCGAAGTGATGGCTCGAATGCATCAGGCGATGCGCGTCGGCGGCGTTCGCTAGTGGCAGCGTCTTATAGATTGGCGGACGCAGCTTACCCTCATCGAGCGCCTTGCCGAAGCGCGCGAGGAAGGCGCTGACGATCGCGGCCTTCTCTTCGACGCTGCGGCCGCGCAAAGTCGAGCCGATAATCCGCAGATGGCGGCGCAGCACCGCAGCGAGATCGATTTCGGCCTTCGTCCCCTTCATCAGGCCGATCATGATGAGCCGGCCGCCGGGCGCCATCGCCTCGATATTCTGCCCCAGGTAACCCGCGCCGATACTGTCCAGGATAACGTCGGCGCCGCGCCCTTTGGTGGCCTCCTTGACCTTGGCCGCGAACGGGCCGGAGTTGTAGTTGATAGCCACGTCAGCGCCGAAACCGCGGCATAGCTCACACTTTTCGTCGCTGCCGGCGGTAACGATCGAGCGGACGCCGGCTTCGGTCAGCAGATGAATCGCGGCGGTACCGACGCCGCTGCCGCCGCCGTGGATCAGCGCCGTCTCGCCGGCTCGAACCTCGGCAAGCATGAAAAGGTTGAGGAACGCGGTCAGAAATACTTCGGGAAATGCCGCGGCTTCCTCGTCGCTTAGGACCGCTGGCACGCGCATCGCCGAGCCCGCATCCACCACCGCCTTTTCCGCGTAACCGCCACCCGCCAACAGCGCCATCACGCGCTGGCCGTACGACCATCCCGTGACCTTGTCTCCGTGGCCGATAACTTCGCCCGCGCAGTCCAATCCCAGAATCGGCGACGCGCCCGGCGGCGGCGGATAAAAGCCCTGCCGCTGCATCAGGTCGGCGCGATTCACCGACGTGCATCGCACCTCGATCAGCAATTCATTCGGTCCCGGAACGGGCTCGGGAGCTTCGCCGATCTTGAGGACGCTCTCGTCGCCCGGCTTGTCGATTACGATTGCCTTCATCGTCACCTCAATACTGGGTAATAACGGCGGTGCCGACGTTTTGAAAACTTGTCATCTCTTCGAGCACCCGCGAGACCTGATCGAGCGAAATTCGCTCGGTGACCATAGCTCCCGGCGCGAGGCGGCCCGCCTCGACCATCCTCAGCATCGCGGGATAGCGCGACGCCGGCATCCCGAGCGAGCCGAGCAATTGCAGTTCCATCACCACGATACGATCGATCGGCATCGAGACCTCGCCCTGCTCCGCCTCAGTGGTGAGCCCAATCTGCAGATGGCGGCCGCGTTTGCGCAGGCTCATGATCGAATTGCGGCAGGTGGCCGCCGCTCCCAGCGCGTCGACCGCGACGTGCGCCCCGCCTCCGGTCAGATCGAACACGGCGCCGATCGGGTCGGTTTTCTTCGCGTTGACAACCTGCGTCGCGCCGAGCTTCTTGGCGAGTTCGAGCTTTCGATCGTCGAGGTCGATACCGATAACGTTGGCTCCGATCGCGGACGCGATATTGATCGCCGAGAGCCCGATACCGCCGCATCCGTGCACCGCTACCCATTCGCCCGGCTGAACCTGGGCCCGATCGACCAATCCATGAAACGACGTCATGAATCGGCATCCCATCGAGGCCGCATCGACGAAACCCACTTTCTCCGGCAGCGCGACCAGGTTCAGATCGGCGCCCGGCACCGCCACCAGTCGGCCGTATCCGCCCCAGTAAGTGAATCCGGGCACCGGCGGCATGTTGCAGAGGTTCGAATGACCGGTGCGGCAAAACTCGCAGGTGCCGTCGCCTTGGCTGAACGGAACCACAACTCTATCGCCGCGCTTGAAGCCGCGCACTTCCTTGCCGACTTCTTCGATCACGCCGCAAAACTCATGGCCCATAACGGTAGGCATGCTCGCCGCGATACCCAGCCAGATCCAATCGCCCATCCACATGTGCCAGTCCGTGCGGCAGATGCCCTCGGCCTCGGTGCGGATGATAGCGCCGTCGGACGCGCACTGTGGATCGGGCATTTCTCTGACCACCAGCGGCTGACGCAACGCTTCCATCACAGCTGCTCGCATATGAGAGACCTCCTGGATGCGATAAAGTGAACGCGATCGATTCTTGTGCGACGACCAGCGAACGCGCGCGCACGCGCTGGTTTCGCTGACATCGAAGCTTCACTATGCCGGTATAGCGCGCGACGATTGCGGCGGCAAACCACTACATAGATTCGCCAGCGACGATATTCCCTGACGTCAGCCGACCAGGTCGCCCAGGATGCGCTCGAACGCGCGGTCGTCGCCGCCGGCGTCGATCTCGACGCTGTGCAAATCGACGCCCGCCTGCTCCTGGATTCTGATGCGCTCGACGGCGCCCTCGACGCCGCCGCTGTATCCCAGTTCATCGGCTAGCGCAGCCGGCACGGCGGCGGCTCCGGCTTTCGCGCCGCCCGCCGCCCACGCGTCCCTGATCGTTTTGACCGCGTCGCCCCAGCCCCATCGCGTCAATTGCTCGGCGTAAAAATTGCCCATCCGCGCCGCGTAGAAAGCGACGTTACCAGCTTGCGCGGCACGCCCGCGCGCCACGTCGGCAGTAACGTGCACGACGCCGGGCGCCTTCACCGCGACGGCGTTGGCGTCACGGCCCGCCGCGACGGCCATCGCGCGAAATTCGGCAATCGCGCTCCCGAGCTTGCTGAGCGGAATCATGACCGGCAGCCATCCGTCGGTGCGGCGCGCGGTGAATTCGACGCTCTTGCGATTCAGCGACGCGACAAAAATCGGAATATGCTTGCGCACCGGTTCGAATCGCAGCGTAAAGCCCCGACCCAGCTTGAACAGCTTGCCGTCGTAGTTGAGCGGCGCGCCCGCGATCAGCATGTTGATTATATCGACGTATTCCTTGAGCCGCGTCAGCGCGGGTTCGAACTTGATGCCGTGAAAATGTTCGATCACCTGCGGCCCGCTGGTCCCCAGTCCGATAATCATGCGGCCGCCGCTGAGTTCGTCGAGCGTCGCGAAATGCTGCGCGATCGCGGCCGGCGTGCGCGAATACGTGTTGATGATACCGGTGGCCAGCCGCGCGCTCTTCGTATGCTCGGCCACGAGCGTCAGCAATGTAAACGCGTCGCGCCCCCACGCCTCGGCGACCCAGATCGAATCGACGCCGGCGCGGTCGGCGATTTCGGCCCGCGCCACCATCCGTTTGACGTCCAGATTTCCTTGCCAGTTAACCGCGATCGCGAGTTTGCGTGACATATCCGCTCTCCTTCATTTGTGCCTGTCGCACAGATGACGTACATGTGTCGAGAACCCGGCGGGATTGCCGATTAGCGGCACCTCCGGAAGGGAATCGTGTTCAGGAGCCGCAGGCACAACAATTCGGGAGGTCATGGTGGCTGAACGTCTGATCCGTGCGATAGTACGCTTCACTTTACGATACCGATGGTTTTCGCTGTTGTGGCTCGCGGGGATGACACTTTTCTTCGGCTACCACGCGGTTTCCGTCCAGATATACAGCCAGTTCAGTGATTTGTTGCCCCAAGCCCATTCGTATATCAAGGCCTACAACCATTTCTCCAAGACTTTCGGCAGTGCCAATACGATCTCTCTAAGCGTCGAGGTCAAGAACGGCGACATCTTCAACTTTCGTACGCTGGATAAGGTCAGGTACGTCACCCAGAAGGTCGACGATATAGACGGCGTCGACCATTACACCGTGATGTCGGTCACCGACGTCAAAGTGCGCAAGCTTACGGCGACCTCGGGCGGCCTGATCATCTCCGAGCCGGTCATGCCGGACGATGTCCCGACTGACCCGAAAACACTGCGCGAGCTCAAAGAATCGCTGGTGCACAACGATCTGGTGTTCGGCCGTTTCATCTCGACCGACGGCAAGGCGGCGCTGGTCGAAGCCGGATTTGGCGAGGCGCGGCTCGACTACGACGACATCTACGACCGCGTGATGGCGATCAAGAAGGCCGTCGACGACGACAACACCGTGCTGTACGCCGCGGGCGAGCCGATGCTCAAGGCCTGGGTTTACCATTACAAGCACGAATTGGCGCGGATCTTCGCCGCCACCGGACTGTTCATTTTCCTCACCCTGATCTTTTACTTCCGGCGGCTCTACGGGGTGATGCTGCCGATGGTTGGGGTGGCGGTACAGGCCATCTGGGGCCTCGGCTTCGTTGGCTTGCTCGGCTACAACCTTGACCTGCTGGTGCTGGTAATTCCGCTGCTGGTGTCGGCGCGCGCGGCGAGCCACGGCGTCCAGATGATCGAGCGTTATCTCGAGGAGCTCGAGCTGACCGGCGAACGGCATCAGGCGGTCATGAACGCGATGAGCGAGCTGTTCCTGCCCGGCGCGATCGGCGTGCTGGCCGACGCCGCCGGCATCCTGGTGCTCGGCGTTGCGACGATCCCGCTGGTGCGTAAGGTCGCGTTCTTCGCCAGCTTCTGGGGCTTCTCGAACATCTTCACGATCCTGATGCTGATTCCGCTGCTCCTCGATCTGCTGCCCACGCCCAAGGTCACCGAGCATTACGTGCCGCATTGGATGGTCGCGGCCCTGACCTGGGTGGGCGATTCGTGCACCAGCCGTACCGGGCGGTGGGTAGTGTTCGCGATTACCGCGGTGATCGTGGTCCTCGGCGTTCAGCAGGCGGCGCACATCCCGATCGGCGAGACCGAAGCCGGCTCGCCGCTGTTGTGGCAGAACTCCGAATTCAATGTATCGGCGCGCAAACTGAACGCGAAGTTCGCCGGTTCCAGCCAGCTTGTCATCTATCTCCACGGCTCGCATGAAAATGCCCTCAAGGAGCCGATCCTGCTCGACACTCTCGACAACTTCCGCCGCTATATGCTCGAGCAGGCGGAAGCGGGCGGCACTCGCGACATCACCAGCCTCGTGCGCGGCGTGAATCGGCTGTTCAATTACAACGACCCCAAATGGGCGGTTGTCCCCTCGAACCTGACCGGAATCTCCAACCTGGTGTTCATGTATGAGGCCGGCGCGCCGGTACCCGGCGTGGTGCTCCAATACATGGATTATCATGCGCGCGACGGCCAGTTCGTGGTGTTTTACAAGGACTCGCGCGGCTCGACTATCGACGAAGCGATCCTCCGCGCGAAGCGATTCATCGCCGCCCATCCGCTCAAGGACGTTCAGTTCGTGCTCGCCGGCGGCAAGATCGGCGTAACCGCCGCGTTAAACGACGAGATTGCTTATTCCGACCGCGTCAGCACGATTCTGATCGTGCTGGTGGTCTTTGCCCTCGTAACGGTTAGCTACATGTCATTCACCGCGGGCGCGATGGTGATGGTGACGCTGATCGCCGCCGGCGTCGTGAGCTTTCTCTACATCGGCCTCAAAGGCATCGGCATGAATATCAACACCCTGCCGGTCACTGCCGTCGGCATGGGAATCGGCGTCGATTACATCCTGTACGTGGTCGACCGCATCAAGCGCGAGTACGGCCGCCTGCACGATTATGACAAAGCGATCAAACGCGCGATCAGTACGACCGGAATGGCGGTGACGTTCACCGCGACCACGCTGGTGGGCGGCGTGATGCCCTGGTACTGGATGTCGAGCCTGCGATTCTCGGCCGAGATGGCGCTGCTGCTGGGGCTGTTGATGCTGACGCACTGGCTGGCCGCGATCACACTAGTGCCCTCGATCTTTTCAATCGTGCGGCCCAAGTTCGTCGCGCGAGGAGTCGAACCAATCGCGGCCGAGCCGGCGCGGTCGCTGCCCGATGCGCTCGTCAGTCGCGTCACTTGACGCGCATTTGCCTCCCTGCGCTTACCCTGAGTAGCTGATCGCGACGCGAGCCAAGAATTCGTCGCCGCCGGCTCGGTGCATTATTAGCGGTCGCTGGCGTCGCTCCGTGCGAATCTCGAAACGGAGAAACCCAAATGGCGATCAACTGGTCCGCAATCGATAGCCAATCGGCACCCGGCCGGGTTTTGCGGCTGCCGCTGCGCCTGTTGCCGGAAAAAAAGATCATGGCGATTCGCCGGGGTCCGGCCGCGGGAATGAAATGGATCGTCGGCAGCGCCGATCACGGATGCTGGCTGGGAACCTATGAACTCGCCAAGCAGCGCGCGCTCGGACGCTTCGTGCGGCCGGGAATGACCGTCTACGATATCGGCGCGCAAGCCGGCTTCTATACTTTGTGCTTCTCGCGCCTGGTCGGCCCGACCGGAACGGTTTACGCCTTCGAGCCGTGCGCGTACGAGGCTCGCCATCTGCTCGATCACCTTCACTTGAACGCGCTGCGCAATGTTCGCGTAATTCAGGCCGCCGTGTGGAAAAGCTCGGGCCTGGCCGCGATGACGACCGATCGCGGTCAAACTCAGAATTCCATTTCAAGCAGCGCCGAATCGATTCTCCAGGTTCCCACGGTCGCCCTCGACGATCTGCATATCCCGCCGCCGGATCTGATCAAGATGGATGTCGAAGGGGCTGAATCCGGGGTTATCGAAGGGGCCCGTCGGATTCTCGAGCGTCGACGCCCCGTGGTTTTCGTCGCGCTGCACGGAGCCGAGCAGCGGCGTGCCTGTACCAAGCTTCTGCATGAATTGAGCTACCAACTCTTCGAGCTCGACGGCAATCCCCGAACCGAAAGTTCTGAGAGCGACGAAATCTACGCGATTGCCCAAATCTGAATCCCGCCCGCGCCCCCACTTCCGAAAAATTCGCATCTCCTTATCATAAGTATCTGATTTAATTGAATTTTCACTCAGATCTTCGCTCTATAATCGCCCCCATATCGACGCCCAAAAACACCGAAGCCTGGTCCCGATCGACCAGGCTCCTCACGCCCCCCTGCCTAGCGTAGTCGCGACTCCACGATCAACTCGAAAGATCGAGGGCACTTGGCGGCAACGGACAAAATGACCCATTACCTGTCATGGGCTCCGATGGACGCGCGACGGGCCAGTGTGCATTAATCGCCCGTCGCACCTGAAACTCCGCAAGCCGCTGGATTGGGAGGTTCGCTATGCAATTCGTCGAATACGATCTGAACCTTACCGACGAGGAGCGCCAGATTCACGAAACCGCGCGCAAGTTCGCCGCCGAGGTCTTGCGGCCGGCCGGTATCGCGCTCGACCGGATGTCGCCCGAGGAGGTCGTCGCGCCCAACTCGCTGTTTTTCAGCGTGATGCGCCAGGCGAACGAGCTGGGCTTCTCCCGCATGAGCGGCCCTCCGGAACTCGGAGGGATGGGAGCGTCGCCGCTGGTACAGCATCTGGTGCTCGAAGAGTTGACCTACGGAAACGTGGGATTGGCCGGCGCGATCTTTCTCTCACCCTGGCCCGCCGAAGCCGCGCTCGCGACCGGCAACCAGGATTTGATCGCCGAATTCTCCGCGCCCTACTTCGGCGGAAGCGGTCCGCTGCGCATCGGCGGATGGTCGGTGACCGAGCACGATCACGGCGCCGACACGCTCGCCATAATCCGTCCCGAGATGCGGATGAAAGGCACCGGCCAACTCGTCGGACGCCGCGACGGCGACTCCTACGTGCTCAACGGGCAGAAATCCGCCTGGTTCTCGAACGGGCCCGTCGCCACCCACGCCGTGGTCAATCTCCATCTCGAACCGCGCGGCGGCCTCGATCGCGGCGGCGTATGCGTGATTCCGCTGAACCTGCCCGGCATCTCGCGCGGACGCCCGCTCGACAAGCACGGCCTGCGCAGCCTGCCGCAAGGCCAGATCATCTTCGACGACGTCCGTATCCCGCGCCGCTACATGATTGCCGATCTCGATAATTATCCGGCGCACGTCGATTTTACGCTGACCGCGTTCAATGCCGCGGTGAGCGCGCTGGGCGCGGGTCTCGCTCGCGCCGCCTTCGATATCGCGCTCGCCTATACCAAGGAGCGGATTCAGGGCGGGCGGCCGATCTTCGAGCATCAGTCCGTGCGCGCGCGGTTGTTCCGGATGTTCTCGCTGGTGCGCGCCACGCGCGCGTTGTCGCGCGAGGTCTATGTCTACAACGTCAGCAGGCTGCGCGCCGGTCAGCCGGCTTATCTAGAACACTCGTGCGCGGCTAAAGTCTTCTGCACCGACGCGGCGCTGGAGGTGGCGAAACTCGCCGTCCAGCTCCACGGCGGCAACGGGATGACCAAGGAGTATCCGGTCGAGATGCTGCTGCGCGACGCGGCGGCGATGACGATCGCCGACGGAGAAAACGCGTTTCTGGGCCAACTGGCGGCCTCGTTGCTTTGAATTTCGGCCCCACCCAACGGAGGAATCAAACGATGAAAGCGGACGCTGAACAAAGGCTACAAGTTCTTGAGGATCGCGAACTGATCAAGGAACTTCGCGCGACTTACTGCTTCATGGTCGACGACGGCCAGATGGAAGAGCTGGTCGAAACCTGCTTCACCGACGACGCGGTGTGCGATTTCAAATCGCCCGACGGCACGATGCAGCCGTTCCTGTCGCGCGGCCGCGCCGAGATCCGCAACTTCTACGTCGTTGTCGTACCCTCGGTGCTGCGCAATATGAGCCACACCGTGCACAACCATCGCATCACCGTGAACGGCGATAGCGCCAGCGGCGATTGCTACTTCGAGCTTACCGCGACCGACGCCTCCAACGGCAAGGACGTGGTGGCCGGAGGCCGCTACGTCGATCGCTATCGGCGCGTGGGCGGCCGATGGCGGTTCGAGTACCGCAAGGCCGAGATCTTCTTCCTCAATTATCTGGCCGACGGATGGAGCAAGCATCGCTTCATCCCGAGCTTCAGCGCCAACAAGTAATGATTCCGCGCGCCCGGCCGCCTTCGCGATTTTCGTGAAGCCGGCCGGGCGCTCCAGAATCCGGGCAGCGGTCGCGACAGGCACGATACCGCACCGGCCCTTGCCGCGGCATCGTGAGAAGGGAGCTTCGAACTATGCCAAACACCAACAGAATTTTCACCGACGCCGAACTCAAAGAGTTCCAAAAGGACTGCATGGATCTCGCCCTCGAAGCCATCGAGAACGGCGACCTCGAAAAAGCGAAGTACTGGTGCCGCAAGCAGACCGAAACCAAGGATCTCATACACGATCTCTACCTGCACTGGATCACCGCGCTGCTGTCGCACATACACGAAAAATGGGGCGAGGAGGCAGCGGTAATCGCTTGCCGGGACACCGCCAAGAATTTCTCGATACCTTTCGCCCGCAAGAAGGCGGAGGTCACCAAAGAGGGCGGCCTGCGTCCGTGGATCGAGATAATTATCGACCTCTGGCGGCAGCACACGATGTACCCCGGATTCAAGATCGAAGAGGACGACGAGAAATTCGTCCTGACGATGAATCCTTGCGGCAGCGGTGGCAGGCTGATCAACATGGGCGCTTACGATGACGCGCTCGGCTACAAGAAGCTGAAAGAGCCGGGACCGCATACGTGGGGAGAGAAGGACCTCCCGATCTATTGCAGCCACTGTCCGTGGGTTCACGAGATCTTTCCGATTCAGGAACAGGGCCAGGGCGGTCAGTTGTGGGTCCACGCGGCGCCCTTCCCCAAAAAGGCCGGCGATCCGTGCGTGTATCACGTATACAAGGACCCCAAGAACATTCCGGCGAAGTATTACGAGCGGATTGGATTGAAAAAGGAGAGCTGATCACCGCAGCGGGATTGATCGCTCAGCCCGCCAGAATGAGGGCGTTCACGATTGCTCGAGGTCGTCGGGACGTCTCAGCCGTTCGCGCTCGCGCTCGCGGCGATACTCCTTGACGTCCTTGTGGACGCGCGCCGGCGGCGCCATCGGCTTGCGGATTTTCTTGATCAGGCCGCCGCTCTTCGGCGCGCGTGGCTTGCGAGTTGGCATCTTACCGATCCCGGCGTTCGCGCCCGCCTATCGATCTCGCTCCCTTAGCGCGATGTAACTGAGCTGGAGTCCGATCCTGCCGTCCGCAGCGGCGCGCCGCGAAAAAAACTCGTCGCTCGCGCATCGCGTGCAGGGACCGACGCTGGTGATAGCCTCCGGCGCCAAGCCCGCGACAATCAGGCGATCGCGAATCACCGCTTTCAGATCGACGAATCCCTTGCCCGGCTTCCCTTTCCTGACGTGACTCGCGGCACCGGGGAATCGATGCGCAAAACGCTCCGCCAGTTCCGCGTCCACCTCGAAGCAGCACCCGCCGATCGCCGGCCCCATCGCGGCGCGAAGCCGGTTCGCCGCCGCGCCCGCCGCGACCATCGCGCGCACGCCCGCGACGGCGATATCCGCGATCACTCCGCGCCATCCGGCATGGATCGCGCCGACCACGCGCGCTTCGCTGTCAGCCATCAGGATCGGCACGCAATCCGCGCTCAGCACGCACAAGGCGACACCCGCCGCGGTTGTGACCATACCGTCGCCGGCGCCAACGATGCCGTCATCGGCGGCGGTCACGACGCGCACTTCGTCGCCGTGCACCTGGCGAAGCTGAACGACGCGCGCGCCATCCGGTATCGTTTCGCGAAAGCTGGCCCAGTTCGCGTCGACCGCGGTCTTATCGTCACCGGCAAGATACGAGAAATTCAACTCGGCGAACGGCCCGGCGCTGAAGCCGCCGATTCGGCCCAAAAAGCCGTGGCTTAGGCGTTCGTCTTCCCACGCGGTCAGCATCCTGAGGTCTGCCGGCCGCCGCTCGCGATGGCTCATCGCATCCATGATTGCAGGTGGCCCTCAGGGTAGCCTATAATTTTTTGGCTTGGAATCCGCGTGTAGAGGCTCCCTATGGACGGCTATCGATATCTGATCGAGCGAAATCGCCTGATGTTCCGGCTCGAAGAGGGACTGACCGCGATCCGCCATCTGCCCGAAGCGGAAAAGAGCGTGCAAGCCGCCAGACTCCAGGCGGAGTTCGACCGTGAACTTCGCGCGCTCTATCGCGAGGTGGAGGCCGAGTATCCCGGCGAGCGCAGGAAGCGGGCGTGCCCGATCGACGAGAAGCATTAGGCTGAGAGATCGCTTGCAGCCTTCGATTGGTATCCGGGGCGCGCGCACCCATAATCTTCAGAACATCTCGCTGGATCTGCCGCGCGGCCGATTAACCGTGGTGACGGGCGTCTCGGGCTCGGGCAAATCGAGCCTGGTGTTCGATACGCTCTACGCCGAGGGCCAGCGCCGCTTCGTGCAAAGCCTGTCGACCTACGCCAGGCTGTTTCTGGAGCGGATGGATCGGCCGGACGTCGATTCCATTTCCGAAATCCCGCCCGCATTGGCGCTGCGGCAGAAGAACAGCGTCAAGAACGCGCGCTCGACGGTCGGTTCGATAACCGAGATCAGCGATTACCTCCGGCTGCTGTTCGCCACCGCCGGCGTGACGTCGTGCCCGCGATGCGGCGGGATAGTGACGCGCGACTCGGTGCAAAGCGCCGCCGCGCAAGTGATTGCGAATCCGGGCCTGTATCTGTTCTTGGCGCCGTTCGAGGTCGGCGATCGGCCGCTGGCGCAAGCGCTCAGCTATCTGACGCAGAACGGTTACCATCGCCTTTACCAGGACGACGCGATGGTCGAAACCACGGACTTCCTCGCTTATCGCGCGAGCCGTCCCGGCGACGACGGCCCGCTCAAGGTGGTTATCGATCGAGTCTCGGTCAGCGGTGACGAGAGCCGCGAGCGCGTGCACGAGGCGCTGGAGAAGGCCTTTTATCTTGGCGGCAATCGCGCGCGGTCGGTAAGGGTCGAGCGCGACAACGGCAATCTGAAAGCGGTCGCGATACTGGATTTCGATCGCCGCTTCAATTGTTCGCGATGCGTGATCGCGTTTCCGGAGCCGGCGCCGGCGCTGTTTTCGCCCAACAGCCCGCTCGGCGCCTGCCCGGCGTGCGAAGGCTTCGGTCGCACGGTCAAGCTGGATCTCGCCAAGGTCATCCCCAATCCGGATCTGTCGATTCGCCAGGGATTGATCGCGCCGTGGCAAACGCCGGCGTACAGCGAGATGCAATCGTGGATGGTTGCGTGCGCGCGTAAACGCGGCGTCCGCGTCACCGCACCGTATCGCGAATTCACCGCCGAGGAGCGCGAATGGCTGCTCAACGGCGAGCCCGGCCGCGACCACAGTCGCGACGAGCGATGGCCGGGCGTGCACGGATTTTTCCGCTGGATGGAGGGCAAGCGCTACAAGACTCACGTCCGCATCCTGCTCGCGCGCTACCGCCGCTTCGTTCCATGCGTCGCTTGCGGCGGCGCCAAGCTCCGACCCGAGGCGCTCAACGTTCGCGTAGCGGGCAAGACTATCGCCGAGGTCGGCCAGCTCTCGATCCACGATCTCGCCGATTGGATAGCCGCGATATCGCGGACGGCGGCGGGACGCGATCGCGTCGCGGTAGTGCTGCGCGAGCTAAAGAACCGCATCGCTTACCTGACTGAGGTCGGGCTCGGCTACCTGACTCTTGAACGTCAGGCGCGCACGCTCTCGGGCGGCGAGGCCCAGCGCATCCATCTCGCCAGCGCGCTGGGAAGCCGGCTGACCGGGACGTTATACGTGCTTGACGAGCCTACCGTCGGCCTCCACGCGCGCGACATCCAGCGCCTGCTGAAGGTGTTGCGCCGCCTGCGCGATCTCGGCAACACCGTGGTGATGGTCGAGCACGATCCGATGATGATCGCCGGCGCCGACCATGTGGTCGAGCTCGGTCCCGGTGGCGGACGCGAGGGCGGCAATCTGGTGCGGGAGGGCCGATTGAAGCCCGCGGCCAGGCGCAAGCTGGTTGATACTCCCGGACGGGTCCTGCTGATGCGCGCGATCGCGCGCGAGCGGCGCTTCAGCAAGCGCGCTCCCGCGCTCCGAATCGTCGGCGCTCGCGAGCACAACCTCAAGAATCTCGATGTTTCGATCCCGCTGGGACGATTCGTCTGCGTCACCGGCGTCTCGGGCTCAGGCAAATCGAGCCTGGTCGAAGAGGTGCTCTATCGCAACTATCTGCAAAGAACCGGGCAAGCGGTGAGCGACGTCGGAGCGTGCGATCGAATCGAGGGCCTCGAGCAACTCGGCGAGATCGTCCACATGGGACAGGAGATGCCGACGCGTTCGCTACGCTCGAATCCCGCCACTTATCTCAAGGTCTACGACGAGGTGCGCAAGCTGCTGGCGTCGACCGCCGAGGCCCGCAGGCTCGGAATCCAGCCCAGGCATTTTTCCTTCAACGTCGCCGGCGGACGATGCGAGCGATGCCAGGGTAGCGGCACGGTCACGATTGAGATGCACTTCATGTCCGACCTCGAGGTCACGTGCGAGGCGTGCGACGGGCGCCGTTTCCAGAGCCACATCCTCAGCCTTCAATTCCAGGGCCGCAACATCAACCAGATTCTCGCGCTGACCGTCGACGAAGCGCGCGCGTTCTTCGCGCGTTATCCCAAGATCGTCAAACCGCTCGAAGCGCTCAGCGCCGTCGGCCTCGGCTACCTGGAACTGGGACAGGCCACGTCGACGTTGTCGGGCGGCGAGGCGCAGCGCCTCAAGCTGGCGCGATGCCTTCCGATCGGCACGAGCCCCTCGGCGAGCGCGGACAGCGAGCGCAAGCCGCCCTCGATGTTCATCCTGGATGAGCCGACCACCGGGCTCAGCTCAAGCGATATCCGCAAGCTGCTGAAGGTGCTCGATCGTCTGGTGGCCGAGGGCAACACGCTGCTGGTGATCGAGCACAATCTGGAATTTATCGCGCACGCCGACTATCTAATTGACCTCGGTCCCGAAGGCGGCGACGGCGGCGGCCGGGTGATTGCCGAAGGCGGTCCCGTCGCGGTCGCGAGCCGCGAGGCTTCGCATACGGCGCGCGCGTTGCGCCGATTGTTCGGATTGCCGGTGGACGCCGGCGCCAGGGCGGTACGCTCGGCGCTGCGCAGCGCCGCCGCACTTTGATTCTCCGGGAGATGGAAAGGTGGAAAACGTGACAACGGCCGGAAATTCGCGATTCAACCGCGGGGCGACTCGTCTCGGCTTGATGGACGTGCTGACGGCGTTAATCCTGCTCGGAGTGCTGCTGTACGCTTCATGGAGACAGTTCCCGGCTTTCAATCGACCGGTTGCTTCTCCCGTTCAAAGCGGCAGCGGCGCGGGCGGACGCTAGCGTCGGCTTTATCGAGCAAATCCCTTCCCGGTGGTCGAAGCGATTGGCACTCGACCGCGCCGAGCGCCAATCGCGCGGCCGCCACTAGCGTCCGTGAGGTGCAAAATCGCTTGTGCCCCAACGCGAATCGCACGATCTGTTTCACAGAATCCGCACACTCGTCTACTATGAGAACTACACTGTCGAAGCGGGACCGTCGTGAAAGGGACAGTGTTACGTTCTATGGCATTGGAACAATCGTCGTCATTGAAGCTGCAAGAGTTCTTCCTTTGGATGACGCGACAGAGCTTCGACCAGCTCGGGGTTGGGGATTCGCAGATCACCGAATACATCGCGTCGATCCTTACCGACTTCAGCCGCGCCGACCGGTGGCTGATGTTTCGCGACGCCGACGGACGGCGGCTAACCAGCGTCGTGGATATGTTGCTCGCGCAGCTGGGACCCGACAGCCCCGGCCGCGTCATCGGCGAGCGCGCGGTGCGCAAGCATATCGGCGACTATACGCTGTTCATGTCCGGGCTGTTTCGCGGCTTTGTAGAACGCGGCGGCTATCTCGATTATTATCTGGAGGAGGGAAAACGCTCCTACCAGGCGGTGTCGGAGCTTGACGTCTCGCTTTACCGGCCGGGCTTTCTGATGTTCGAAGAGCTGAGCAAAGGGTTCGAGAATTACGCGGGCGCTCTCGACTTTATGCGCAAGTGTTACTTCGCTCCCGCGCCCGGCGTGAACCCCTTTGCCGGCTTGCTGAATCAGATCGAAGGTTGGATGCGGACCCGCCTGTCCGATAACTGATTCGGTGGCGACCGGCGAGCGGCTCGATCGCTATCTGGTACGGACCGGGCTTGCCGCTTCGCGCCGCAATGCTCGCGAATTGCTCGCCAACGGATTGGTGCGCGTCAACGGCCGGATTCTGACCAAGGGAGAGACCGTAGCGGCTGGCGATCAGGTCCACGTCGAGCAGGCGCACGACGGCCCCGCGCTCAAACCGAATCCCGCGATTCCATTGACGGTGCTGTTCGAAGATTCGACGACGCTCGTGGTCGACAAGCCCGGCCTGCTGCCCTGCCATCCGATTCGCCGCGACGAGTGCGCGACCCTGATGAACGCCGTGGCGGCGCGTTTTCCCGAAACCGCCGCGGCGGGTGATAAACCGCTTGAAGGCGGCTTGGTCCATCGATTGGACAACGGCACGTCAGGCGCCTTGATCATCGCGCGCAATCCGGCGAGCTTTGCCTTTCTGCGCAGCGCGATTCGCGGCGGCCGAATCGAGCGCCACTACCTCGCGCTGCTTTCCGGCCATCCGGGCGCGACGCTGGAGCTGGCCGCTCCGATCGCCCATCATCCGAAGAATCCGCGCAAAATGATCGTCGTGGGCAAGCAGTATGCGGCACTGAGGCGTGTCGCGCCACGGCCGGCGCTCACGATCGTCGCGCCGGTCCGCCGTATCGGAGCGTGCACGCTCGTTAGGGTGACGCCCAAGAGCGGGATGCGCCATCAGATCCGCGTGCATCTCGCCGACGCCGGGTTCCCCCTGATGGGCGACGAGCTTTACGGCGGCCCGCCACTTAACGGACTTCCGCCCGGGCGCTTTTTCCTGCATCTGAGCGCGATGCGGTTTCTGTCACCAAGCGGCGTCGAGGTTGCCGTCGAAGCGCCATTGCCTTCCGACCTGACGGCGGCGTTAGCCTCGATCGGCGGCTGAACGCTCGTTCGCCGGCGGCACCGCTCAGACGTGCGCCAGAACTTGCTCCTTGAGCCGGCGCAGCGCCTGCTCGTCGAGAGGCGCCATCGCGCCCGAGAAAATAAATTGCGATACGCTCCACTCTTTCGCGCGGCGGCGCAGTTCGACCGCGCATTCCTCCGGCGTACCGATCAACGACAGCGGAGCGTACGCCAGGGCCTCGGGTGAGGTGCGAAACATCGGCGCGGCCGCTTCGAGGGTCTTGCGGGTGGCCTCGCGCGAATCCGTCAAGACCAGATTGAACACCACGTTGCTGATCGCTATCGCGTTGGGATCGCGTCCGTGGCGTTTGGCTTCCTCGCGCACGAAATCCACTTTCTCGCGGAACGCGTTGCTGGTCATGCGCTTCATCTCGTCGAGCGAGATGTGCCCCTTGGTTCCCGCTTCGGAAACGATGTTGATCACGTCGGCATGCTTCGCGGCGATCCTGAGCAGGCCTTTGCCATTGCCGCCGAGCACAATCGGAGGATACGGCTTCTGCTTCGGCTTCGGCCACAAGATCGCGTCGCGGAATTGGTAGAACTCACCGGCGAAGGTCGTCTCCTCGTTGGTCCACAAGGAGCGCATGCAGGTGAGCGCCTCGTCGAGCATGCGCAGGCGGTCGGTGATCGGCGGAAACGGAATTCCGGTCATGCGAAACTCGCGCTCGGTCCATCCGGTGCCGAGCCCCGCTATCGCGCGCCCGCCGCTGATATTATCCAGCGTGGTCAGACTCTGCGCGGTAATCACGGGATGGCGAAACAGATTGCACAGCACCAGGTGCCCGACCCGGATGCGTTTGGTCGCGTCGGCTACGATGGCTGCAATCAGCGTCATGTCGTAGGCGAGAGTGTGAGGATCGTACTGCTTCTCCGGCCCTTCCATCACGATGTGGTCGGGGAACGTGACGAGATCATAGCCGAGCCCTTCCGCGGCTTGCGCGATCGCGCGAAACCTGGCGGGCTCCATGTTAGCGAGCTGAATTCCGAACTCCATTGGCTGCCTCCGATTGGTTGTTATGTCCCGATCATCAAGCCCCGGCATAGTCTTATGCCAAGTGTAACCGAAACGCCCGGAGATTCGTCTATAATTCGCAAACGCCCTCAGATTGCCGCAAAGGACGCTCGGTTTATCGACTATTATCTCACGTAAACGCACCGCGATTCTTGGCGCCTTGCGGGCAAGACTCATCCGGTTTAGACAGTTAGAGACCGCTTCACGTTTTGGAGGTCGTCGATGAGGCTTAACTCGCAGCGAATTCGTTTATTGCTCAGCCTTTGTGCATTGATGCTGATCGCGGCGGACCCTGCGACGGGTCCCGGCACCAGCCCCATCTTTGTGCCAGGGCAGAATCTGCCGCCGGTAAGCACCGGGCCGATCCCGCTGTCGGCCAAGCCCCTGACATCGCAGACCCCGCCCGATTTGAACTTCGCGCCCTCCGACAGCCATCCGTTCGAGCACAAGAGCTGGCCGCAGGATCTGCTGATGAAGCAATGGTCGCCGGTCAACGAAGTGCCTCCCGAGAGTGTCATCAGCGAGAGGTATTTACAGACCCGCGATCGGAGGGCCACCAGCCTGAGCTTGAAGGAAGCGATCTATCTCGCGCTGAAGGGCAATCCTGGCGTCCAGGCCGCCCGCCTCGATCCCCTCGCCTCGCTGGAGAGCGTGAAGCAAAGTTGGGGCGTGTTCGATCCCGACCTGACCGCCTATGGCGATGAACTCAAGAATGTAAGCCCGAGCACTTCGATCCTGGAGGCCGGCGGGAAAACTAACTACGTCACGAAGGACTACGACTGGAATTTCGGCGTCAACAAAGTCCTGGCCACGACCAACGGCACCTTAGGCATCAACTTCACCAACAATTACGGGAGGTCGAACTCGCCATTCGACGCGGTCAATCCGGTCTACACTCCTTTCCTGGCGGTTTCACTTTCTCAGCCGCTGCTGCGAAACTTCGGCCTCGACTTCGCGACCATCAACGTACGGATCGCGGAAATTAACCAGAAACAATCGCAGTTCAATTATGAGCAACAGCTTTCGGACTTCGTGCTGCGGGTCGGCACCGATTATTGGAACGTAGTCCGCGCCGAGGAGAACCTCCAAGTGGCGCGCGACGCGCTGAGACTCAATCATGACCTCGTGCGCCAGAACGAGATCAGCTATCGGGTGGGCGTACTGGCACCGGTTGACGTCCAGGAAGCCCTGTCGCAAGAGGCCACCAGCGAGGCTGGCGTCTATCAGGCCGAAGGCGCACTCGCAACCGCCCGGGTGACGCTGCGCGAGGACGTGATGCTAAATCCGGCGCGTACGTTCCTGCCCCAACAAATCGAGCCTTCAGACGTGCCCCATCCCGATCAGTTACCCGTCGACGAGGAGCAGTCGCTCGAGTTGGCGATGGAATATCGCCCGGAGCTGGCGGCGTTGCGCGAGTCGATTCGCGCGATGCTGCTGCAAGTGCGCTACGCGGAAAATCAAACCCTGCCCCAGGTCAATTTCGGCGGTCAAATCGGCCTGACCGCCAACGCCGGAACCACTCCATGTTTATCGGTTGGCAGCTTTGGAATTACCCCCAACTGCACGACGAGCACCGACTCGCCCGGCGCTCACCTGCCGTTTGGCGGAATCTACGGTGATGCACTCAATCGCATGTGGGGTTTCAGCTTTTACAACTACGCGCTTACGCTCAACATCCAGCAGCCGCTGATGAACGACGCCACCAAGGCCGCGCTCGCACAGGCCAAGATCGAGTACGAGCAACAGCGCCTGAGCTATCGCAACACCCTCTCGCAAATTGTGGTCGACGTCGAAAGCTCGCTGAGCAACGTCGTCGCCGATTACAAGCAGGCGCGAGCAACCAAGGTCGCGACCGAGTACGCGGCCAAGTCCTTGCGCGACGAGCAGGAGCGCTTCCGGGTCGGGATGGCGAGCACCCACGAATTGCTGCAGTACCAGGACTCGTTAATCGCCGCGCAGGGCAGCGAAGTCCAGGCCGAGGTTGACTACGAGATCGAGAGACTCGCCGTCAGGCACGCCCAAGGCACCCTGCTGCGGTCGTTCAACGTGAGCTTCGAGCCGCACAATCCCGACGTCAAGCCGTGGTACGGAAACTTCTAGCTTCTAGCTTGATTGGCGATGTTCGGGCGCCGTCGGACTCCTAGAACGGATAGTCGATTCCGGTAAACACCGAGGCGCCCTCGCCGCCCAGCCCGAAATCGACGTAACCCACGACGAAGGGGTCCGCGATCGCCCGGACCCCGAGTCCACCCACCGGGTGAAGCTCGTCGAAAGGGTCGGCGCGAGGCGTGTGAAACACGCGGCCCGCTTCGCCAAACGGCGCCAACTCCAGGATGCCGTGAGTATCGAAGATGGTCGCTTCGAAAACGCGTATCCGCACTTCGAGGTTCCCCACCGACAGGTTGTTGTCGACGAACCGTCCGGTGCCGTAGCCGCGCAGAGTTTGCTGATCGGCCAGCAAGCTCTCTTCGCCGCCCAGCCGGCCCATGGCCCAGAACGGGGTCTCATTTCCCGCAGGGGTGTACTGAAGATAGAAATGGCCGGCGAGAATCACGCTGCTGCTAATCGGAATGTAGTGGCGCAGCTCGCCACCGAACTGTGTGTACGAAACCGAGCTCGAGAGCCTGCGATCCACGATTCCTGTAAACAGCCGGGCCAGGCTTCCTGAGGTTGGGATATCGACTGAATCGCGCGTGTCGTACGAGATCAACAGGCGATGCATCCATTCACTGCCGCCGCCGACCCCCTTGAGCGTCGGGAAGGTCGTGCCGATGAACGGCAGAGTATGGCTGAGCGCTCCGGTTTCGATGTGCACGTAGCGAGGCTTTTCCTCGAGCGCTATCTGGAGCTGGCTGCTGAGATTCAACCCGAGCTTCGCGTCGCCGTAGACCTGCTCAGTGGTGTAGTTGGTCTCGGTGGCCGGCCTGGAATCGTTCCCCAGCCCGAAGAAACGTTCGGTCGGATCGCGTTCGAAGAAGAACCGGCCCTCGAACGACCACCAGCTCTGGTGGGTGCGCCCGGTCGCGTAGCGCAAATCCACATGTCGCGCGATGTTCTCCGAGATGCCGCCGATCACGTACCACTGGGTATCCGCCGATGGATAAGACAGGTAGCGAAAGTCGGCGCCCGCTCCCATGTTAGTGTTATCGTTGATGTCCGGCGCCAGAATCGAGCTGATGTGATGGTTGCTGTCGTTAAACAGAAATACCGGCATGACTCCGATCGTGGTGCCGGCATTGGGGTCGGTCACTACGATCGGTATCGGGATTAGCGAGAAGGGCCAGGTATGAGGATTCAGCCATTGGAGATCGGGGGGCCAGTTAGTGGGATTCAACCAGCTATCGCCGCCGAGCCATCCGCTGCTGTTATTCGCGACGGTTGTACCGCTATTCGCGACGCTCGAATTGTTATTCGCGCTGTTCGAATTGCTGCTCGTCGAATCGGCGTGTGCAATACCGGCGTAAAGCGCCAGCACAAACACGCCCACGATTAGTTTACTCGCCCGCATCGGTCTCAAAATCCGCCATCGCACGATAGGCGGTCCAACGCTTATAAAAGAATAGCTGCCAGATCAACTAGTAGTGGCATCGGCCAACCGGCCCCGACGGCCGAACATACAAACCGTTTTGGCCCTCCGGCGAAATGTGGCAGGATTCAGCACGGGCGAGGCTCGCTCTGGCTTCGCCGACAGTCAAACCGGGGAGGGTTTAAAGATGGCTCGAGTAAACGGCGGCGAACTGGTCGGCCGGGTGTTGCGCGAAAACCAGGTCAAGTATTGCTTCACCATTAACGGCGGCCATCTGTTCCCGATTCTGGCCAATCTCACCAACAACGACGTTAAGATGATCCACATGCGTCACGAGCAGGCCACCGCCTACGCCGCCGATGCTTATGCCCGGATCACCGGCAAGCCGGGCGTCTGCGCGGTCACCGCGGGATGCGGCCTGACCAACGCGGTCACCGGATTATGCGTCGCGGGCCTGACCGGCAGCGCCGTGGTCTGCATCTCGGGCCAGCATCCCAACACCGAGGACCATCTCGGCTCCTTTCAGGAGGCCTACGGGTCCGAGGTCGTGAAAAGCTTCTCGAAATTCACCAAGCGCGTCACCGATTGGAGCACGATCGAGTTCGACCTGCGCTCCGCCTTCCGCGAGGCCATCTCGCCGCCTCAGGGCGTGAGCCTGATCGAGATTCCGCAAAACATCCTCTACCATCACGAGGACGACGCCGGGCAGCGCAAGGGCGCGCGATGCTTCGCCCCCGAAGAAATCCGATGCGCCGGCGATCCCGCCAGTATCGACCGCGCGCTCGAGATACTGCATCGGGCCCAGCGTCCGTTGATCGTCGGCGGCGACGGCCTGTTCTGGTCCAACGCCGCGCCCGAGCTCAAGGAATTCGTCGAACTTACCGGAATCCCGGTTTACACCCGCCGCGCCGGACAGGGCTCGGTCAGCGAAGAGCATCCGCTGGCGATTCGCGGCGCGTTCAAAAAACCCTTCACCGGGCGCACGGACGCCGTGCTGGTGCTCGGTTTCCGCTTCTGGAGCGGCGAACACTTCGGCCAGCCTCCCACATGGAACGATCAGGCCAAGTACATCCAGGTTGATACGGCGCCCACGCGGATCGGATGGCAGGTGAACGCCGACTTGCCGATCGTCGGCGATTCCAAGCTGGTGCTGCGCCAACTGATTAATCGAGCCAAGGAACTCAAGCTCGACCTCTCGAAGAATCGCGGCTCGCAATGGGTCAAGGAAATTGGCGAGGCGCGCGCCAACTTCGAGCGGATGATTCGCGAGCAGGAGAAGAAGGTATCGGGCAATCGCCCGCTCCATCCGGCACGGCTGGCGAAGGATCTGGTGACAGCGCTCGACAAGAACGCCACCGTGATCATCGATAGCTTCACGCTATCGGGATGGATGAGCCAGTGGTTCACTTGCCGCTTCCCCGGCCAGGTGGTCGACGCGGGCCCGCTGGCGCCGGTCGGTCACGGCGTCGGGATGGGAATCGGTGCCCAGCTCGCGCGCCCGGGCGCTCAAATCGTGGTGGTATCCGGCGACGGCGGTATCGGTATCGGCGGCTGGGACATGGAGACCGCCGCGCGCTACAAGCTGCCGATCATAACCGTGCTATGGAACAACAGCTCGTGGGGACCGAGCTTCGAGGCGATGCCGATGCTGAAGGGCCGCACCGAGCCGTTCAACATTATGGAAGGCGTCCGCTACGACCGCATCTTTGCCGAAATGGGATGCTACGGCGAACACGTCGACAACCCCGATCAGCTCCTGCCCGCGCTCGAACGCGCCTTCAAATCGGGACGTCCCGCGGTCGTCAATGTGGTCGGCGATAAGACGATCGGCCATCCCACACTGGGCGGCAACTTGCTCGGCTCGACGGGAACCAACTGAGCGACACGTTGATCGGGCCGCGAACGCAACGGTTTGCGGCCCGATCACTTAATCCTATGACAGCGGAGAATCTCTGCACCCGCGCCAAACGAATCGCTGTTCTAATCGTGACTGCGACGCTTGTCGCGTCATGCAAGACCGCAGGCCCCTGCCCCAATGGCGCGAAGCTGATGGGCGAGCCGCCGCCCAATGGGCAGGAAACCTGGTGCCAGGCTACCGATCCGAGCGGCCATCCGGTCAAGGAGGGTCCTTTCACGCTTTACTGGCCGGGCGGCAACAAAATGATGGAAGGATACTATCGCAACGGCAAGCAGGACGGCTTCTGGATTCGCTTCTACGCCAGCGGTCAGCGCGCCACGCTCGACGAGTATCACAACGGAGTGCTCGCGGGCCGGCACATCGGATGGTACCCCAACGGCCACGAATCCGAAGAAGGCAATTATCGCGACGGCAAGAAAGAAGGCCGCTGGCATAAATGGGACGAAGCGGGACTAAAGAACTGGGACGAGGAATATCGCGCTGACAAGCGCATTTCTTGAGCGAATCGGCGACGGCAGACGAATTCATTCTCGGCGGGCAAACCTGCTAGTATCAACGACACCATGAGCATCCTGGTGCCGACGGTTATCGAGCAGACTCCGCGCGGCGAGCGCGCCTACGACATCTTTTCGCGCCTGTTGCGGGATCGGATCGTCTTTTTGGGCGGCGAGATCACCGACGATCACGCCAACCTGGTAACGGCGCAACTGCTGTTTCTCGAATCCGAAGATCCGAGCAAGGAAATCAACCTCTACATCAATTCGCCGGGAGGCTCGGTGACGGCGGGCCTGGCGATCTACGACACGATGGAGTTCGTCAAGTGCGAAGTATCGACGCTATGCGTTGGGCAGGCGGCGAGCATGGGGGCGGTATTGCTGGCGGCGGGCACCAAGGGGCGGCGCTACTCGCTGCCGCACGGCCGCGTGCTGATTCATCAGCTCTCGGGCGGCTTTAGCGGCCAGGCAACCGATATCGAGATCCAGGCGCGCGAAGCGCTGCGGCTGCGCGCAACACTCAACAACATCCTCGTTCGGCACACCGGCCAGCCTCTGAAGCAGATCGAGAAGGATACCGATCGCGATACCTTCCTCGGCCCCAAGGAAGCGCTCGAATACGGATTGATTGACGAGATCCTGACCGCACGCCCCGGCAAAGTCTGATATCGGCCGTGTCGCGCCGTTGCGCCGACACCGGAAACTCGCTCTCGCGATTGACGCCGATGGCGCCATCGATGCCGATAGCGTTATCGCTCGACCCTTGATAGACACAGGACGTGCCGGAGACGGGAGATTTCCCGCTGCGCGACGGCATTGTTGACGCCGTCAGCGCTCAAGCTTGATCGCGCCTCTACCATTCGAGGCCGACCGCTGAATGTTAGCGACCGGCAGCGCAACAGATCTAAGGAGGAACTTTTTGATGCGAGGCTCGCCGTTACCGGGCAGACCTGCGATCGCGGCTGCTACGGAAATTCGGCCCGGGCGTTATCCTGAACTCGACGCCGTCGAAATGTATGAAACGGTTATCCGTGAATTCCTGAAGCGATGGCGTATCAATCCAGCGATGGTGGATGGCCTGTTGTGCGCCCCGGCCGGGATGGCAAGTGGCCAATCGGACATCTTCATCCATGAGACTCTCGGCGACCTGCTCGGGATTCATCCGATTTTTTCCGAGACCCTGAACGCCGGAGGCGCGAGCTATGCGGTGATGGCGTCGCGCGCGGCGATGGCCGTCAGCCAGGGCTTCGCCAACGCGGTGCTATGTCTGGGAGCGGGCAAGTTTCCCAAGGTCGGCACCGGCGGCGCCGACGCGATGGCGCGGATGCTGAGCCAGCCCGATTTCGAGTACATTTACGGCACCTTCGTCCCGGCGCTCTATGCGCTCGCGGCGACGCGTCATATGCATGAGCGCGGCACGACGCGCGAGCAGCTCGCCTCGGTGGCGGTTTCCACCCGCGCATGGTCGCTGCAACATCCCGACGCGCTGATGCGGTCGCAGGGTGCGATCACGGTCCAGGACGTTATCAACTCGCGCCCGATCGCGAAGCCGTTCCATCTGCTCGATTGCTCGGTGCCGTGCGAAGGCGGCGCCGCTTTTCTGGTGACGCGGGCGGAGCTGGCGCATCAGATCACGCCGCAGCCCGCCTATCTGCTCGGCGTCGGCGAGCATCATGATCACGGCCCCGCCAGCCAGTCGCGCGATTTCGCCTCGATGGGTGCGCGCCAGGCGGGCGAGCAGGCGTTTCGCATGGCCGGGCTGAAACCCGCCGACGTGCGCGTGGCCGAAATCTACGACGCCTTCACCATCAACCCGATCATGTTCGTCGAGGAGCTGGGCCTGGTACCGCTGGGCCACGGCGGCCGATTCTTTCTTGAAGGGCGCGGCGCGCCCGGAGGCACGCTGCCGATAAACACGTACGGCGGCCTGCTTTCGTTCGGTCACACTGGCGACGCGTCGGGCATGTCGATGCTGATCGAGGGAGCACTCCAGGTCATGGGGCTGGCCGGCGAACGCCAGGTGGCCAACGCCGACGTCGCCCTCGTCCATACCTACGGCAACATCATGTCGGAGCACTGCACCCTGCTGCTTGGGAGAAGCGTATGAACGACAAGCCGCTACCGAGAGTAACCGAAATTACGAGGCCCTATTGGGACGGCGCGCGCGCGGGCAAATTCATGCTGCAGCGATGCCGCGAATGCAAGCAACCGTTCCATTATCCGCGTCCGTGGTGCCCGCATTGCTGGAGCGTCGAGTACGACTGGTTCGAGGCCAGCGGCCGCGGGCACATCATCACCTTCTCGATCGTCCATCAGGCGCCGTCGAAGCCGTTCGCAACCGACGCGCCTTACGTGCTAGCCGTGGTGCGTCTGAAAGAGGGGCCTCAGATGATGGCAAACGTGATCGGCATCGATCCCGAGAAGGTTAAGGTCGACATGCCGGTCAAGATAACGTTCGAGGAACGCGCCGGGGGCGTCCGCGTCCCGCAGTTCGAGCCGGCGCGCGAATGAAGCGAGATTGAAGATCCGATGATCGAAACCTCGCGGGCCGCCAACGTGGCGCAGAAGCTGAGCTTCGGAACCTACGAAGAAGCGCGCGCCTGGGTCGGAATGAAAACCGCGCCAAGGGCTTGCGAGGACGAAATCAACTGGACGGCGATCAAGGATTTCTGCGCGCTGGTCCAGGATGCGAACCCGAACTACTGGGACGAAGCGACGGCGCGAAGCCGCTTCGGAGCGATCGTATCGCCGCCGGGAATGCTGATGGTGTGGCAGATGCGCCGGCGCTGGAACCCGGCCGGGCAGGTGGACGATGCGCTGCTGGCGACCCAGGTGCCGCTGCCCGGCGACACTATTATCAATATCTCGACCGACAGCGAGTTCTTCCGCCCGATGAAAGTGGGCGACCGGCTGACGGTCGCGGAGGAGATCGTCGAGATCACGCCCGAGAAGCGCACCCGGTTCGGAGCCGGGCACTTCATCACCACGCTTTCGATTTTTTACAATCAGCACGGAGAGCTGGTGGCGAGGAATCGCAACGTGCTGTTCAGGTTTATCGCCGGCGCGCCAGCCGAAGGATCGCGGTGATGGCCGTGTACGGAAAGCATACCGTGCGATGCTGGGAGGACGTGCGCCAGGGCGAGATGATTCCCGAGGCCGTGATGCCGGTGACGCTAAGCCTCTGCGTCTTCGACGCCGCCGCGACGCGCGACTTCTTTCCCGGCCATCATGATCGCGACTACGCGCGCGGCCAAAACGTGCGCGACACCTACCTGAACACGATGTTCTTTCACGGCTTCGTCGATCGGGTGTGCGGCGATTGGGCGGGGCCCGACGCGTGGCTGCTGCGACGCCGCCTCAACATGGTCATGCCGATTTGCGTCGGCGACACGATGCGCACCGAGGCGCGCGTGACGCGCCACTATCAGGACGAGGGCCACGGGCTGGTGGAGATCGAATTGCGCATCACGACTGAGCACGGGCTGGGAGTGACTGCAAGTCTTATTTATATTCTGCCATCGCGATCGGACGTCGGGCCGGAAGGGGTCCGTTAAAGGAAAGGCCGATGACTCAAGAAATTGAAGGCGAGCGCGAAAGCATCCAACAATTCGTCAAACGATTGACCGTCAAGTACGGCCGCAGCTATTGGCTCGAACAGGCCAACAAGGGCGCCGGAATCGATGAGATGTGGCGCGAGCTGGGACGCAACGGCTATCTCGGCGTCGCGGTGCCCGAGGAGTACGGCGGCTCCGGCGTCAGCATGGTGCGGCTGACCATCCTGATGGAGGAACTGGCCAATCAGGGCGTGCCGACGATGTTCCTGGTGGTGAGCGCGGCGATGGGCGCGATCCCGATCGCCAAGTACGGCACCGAGGAGCAGAAGCGGCGCTACCTTCCCGCGCTGGCCGACGGCACCAAAAAGTTCTGCTTCGCAATCACCGAACCGGACGCGGGCAGCAACACCTTCAAGATTCGAACCTTGGCGCGGCGCGACGGCGACCATTACGTGCTTACCGGGCAGAAGGCCTTCATCAGCGGCGTCGACGACGCCGACTATGTAATGGTGGTCGCGCGGACCAAGCCCGCCGATCAGGTCGCTGACAAGCGCGAAGGGATCTCGCTGTTCATCGTCGACCCCAAGGCTCCCGGATTTACCGCACACAAGATGGACACGCGCATCCTGATCCCGGAGCGGCAGTTCCAACTTTTCTTCGACGACGTGCGGATTCCGGTTGGAGACCGCCTCGGCAGCGAGGGCCAGGGGCTCAAGGTGATGTTCGATGCGCTCAATCCCGAGCGCATCTCGGTCGGCGCGATGGCTTGCGGGCTGGGACGCTACGCGCTGAACAAGGCGGTCGAGTATGCGCGCGAGCGCAAGGTGTTCGACAAGCCGATCGGCGCGCATCAGGGGCTGTCGCATCCGATGGCGATCGCGAAGACCCATCTCGAGCTGGCCTCGCTGATGACCAATCACGCGGCGCGGATCTTCGACGAAGGCGGCAACGCCGGCATGTACGCCAATATGGCGAAGTACGCGGCGGCCGAGGCCGCAATCGAGGCCGTTGACCTCGCGATGCAGGTCCACGGCGGCAGCGGGTTCACGGGCGAGGTCGACCTGATCACGCTGTGGCCGCTGGTGCGCCTGATGCGCACGGCGCCGGTATCGCGCGAAATGATCCTCAACTATATCGGCGAGCATGTGCTCGGCCTGCCGCGTTCATACTAAGACGCGATTCCCGCAAGAATAGCGGCGTTCAGCGGAGGACACCGGGAATGTACGAGACACTCGAATACGGTTGCCACGATCGCATCGCGACGGTGAAGCTCAACCGTCCGAAAAAGCTCAACGCGATTAGCCCCACGATGGTGCGCGAGTTGCGCGCGGTGGCCGAGGCGGTGCGCGCCGACCAGAACGTGCGCGTGCTGATCTTCCACGGCGAGGGGCGCACCTTCTCCGCGGGGGCGGATATCGCCGACCTGGTGCGGATGGCGGGGCCGCCCGAGTTCATGCGCTTCCTCGAGGATATCCAGACCACTTACAACATGATCGAGGACCTCGACGTGCCGACGATCGCGGCGATCAACGGCCTGGCCTTCGGCGGCGGATGCGAACTCGCGCTCGCTTGCGATTTCCGGATCATGGCCGAGGACGCGACCATCGGAGTTCCCGAAATCAAGATCGGAGCGCTGCCGGGAGCGGGCGGCACCGCGCGGCTGTCCAAGATGCTGCCGCCGGCGGTGGCCAAACAGATGATCTATTTCGGCGATCCGCTGGGCAGCGACGCCGCACATCGGCTCGGCCTGGTGAATATGGTGGTTCCCAAGGCGCGCGTGCTGGAAACCGCGCGCGAGTGGGCTCATCGATTGGCGGCGCTGCCGCCGCTGGCACTCAAGTGCGGCAAGATGCTGGTGCACGCGGCGCAGAACTCCGACCTCAAGAGCGCGATGGAGGCGGCGCGCCAGGGGGTCTCCTTCCTCTATGGCACCGAGGATCGGCGCGAGGGGATGGCCGCGTTTCTTGACAAGCGGGCCGCGACGTTCTACGGCCGCTGAGCGGATGCTGACTCTGGCGCTGCGAGGTATCGTCGCGATATATCCGGGCGATACGTTCGGCGCGAGCGATGCGGGCCGGGCGTGAAAACATCGGACGATTGAGAGCACGAGCGAAATGGAAAGGCCGATACGGATTTTGACAGTCAGGCCAAGTCTGGACGGACATTGGCGCGGGTTGGCGGTGGTTTCAGCGGCGCTGCGCGACGCCGGAATGGAAGTAATCTACGGCGGGACGGCGCTGAATGCCGACGAAATCGTCAACGCCGCCGTGCAGGAGGACGTTGACGCCATCGGGCTCAGCATGTACGGGCGCTTTGGAACCGTATACAAAGTCCTGGAAAAAATTCGCGACATCCAGCCCCGGCCGCTGCTGTTCGTCGGCGGGACCGTCCCTCCAGACGAGTTTGAGTCTCTCAAGAAGGCTGGCGTCGACGGGGTCTTTGTGGCTGGGACCAGTTTGGAGTCGATAGTCGAATTCATTCGCGGACGTTGCAGTCAGAGAGACGATAGACGATAAGCGATAGCGATGTATAGCCTCGGGAGGGGCGCGGGCAACCGGCCGCGCCATCCTTGGGCTGGAGAAGGAGAACACGGTGGATTTCACTTTCAACGAACAAGAACGTCAATTCGCCGAAGCGGTGCGGCGCTACTCGCGCGAGCGGCTGCTTCCCGATTTCCCCAAGTGGGATCGCGGGACGCCGTTCCCGAAAGAACGCGTGCGCGAGATGGGCCAAATCGGCGTGACCGGACTCAGCATCCCGGCCGAGTACGGCGGCAGCGAGAGCTCGTACGTAATGGCGGGGATATGCTCCGAGGAGCTGGGGCGCGGTGATGTCAGCACCACGCTCTTCCTGCAAATCGGAATGATCGGCGGGAATATCGCCAAGCACGCCAAGGAATCAGTCAAGCGCGAGTGGCTGCCGCGTTTGGCTTCCGGCGAGAAGGTGGTAGCACTCGGCCTGACTGAACCAGGGGTCGGGTCGGACGCGGCGGCGCTGGTGACTTCGGCCAAGCGCGAAGGCGACCATTACGTTGTCAACGGCGAGAAGGCCTCGATCAGCCTGGCTGGGTATGCCGACGTATGCGTGCTGTTCGCTCGCACCGGCGGCCCGGGCGCCCGCGGTATCAGTGCCTTCCTGGTTCCGCTCGATCTCCCGGGGATCACGCGCAGGGTGTATCGCAGCGCGGGCGAGCGGATGAGCCAGCGCGGAGCGCTGGTCTTCGACGACGTGCGCGTGCCCGCCGAATATCTGCTCGGCAAGGAGGGCGACGGTTTCTACGGCGTGATGCAGGCGTTCGATTACAACCGGGCGCTGATCGCGCTGGGATGCGTCGGCGCGGCCCAGCAGTCGCTGGAGGAGACCATCGAGTACGTCAAACGGCGGCATACTTTCGGCAAGCCGCTGGCGAAATACGAGGGTGTTTCCTTTCAGATCGCCGAGCATCTCACGATGCTGAACGCGGCGCGGCTGATCGCCTATCAGTGCCTGTCGCAGTGCGATCGCGGCGAACCGCACACCCGCGAGGCGGCGATGTGCAAGTGGCTGGGGCCCAAGGCCTCGGCCGAGGCGATCCACTCGTGCATCATTCTGCACGGATGGCTCGGGTACGATCAGGATCTGCCTTTCGAGCAGCGCTACCGCGACGTGGTCGGTCTCGAGATCGGCGACGGCACGCCGGAGATCATGAAGGGAATCATCGCGCGCGAAACATTCGGACGCGAATTCATGCCGTACCGCTAGATGGGACGGCAATGGCCAGGACGGCAATGACGTAAGGAGGATAGAGTAGTCACATGGCGTACGAGGACATTCTGTATACGACGGAAGATGGCGTCGCGACCATCACCATCAACCGCCCCAAGGTGCTCAACGCATTCCGCAACCTGACGGTGCAGGAAATGGTTGAAGCGTTCCAGACCGCCTGGGCCGATCGCTCGATCGGCGCGGTGATCCTGACCGGCGCGGGCGAACGCTCGTTCTGCACCGGCGGCGACCAATCGGTGCGCGAGGCGGGCGGCTATCAGGGCAAGCCGGCACGCTCCGACACCGGGATGGACGCGGAGGACCTGCACCAGGTGATTCGCGAAATCCCCAAGCCCGTGATCGCGGCGGTCAACGGATGGGCGATCGGCGGCGGCCAGGTCATCCAGATGATCTGCGATCTCTCGATCGCGGCGGAAACCGCACGCTTCGGACAGGTGGGCCCAAAGATGGGCAGCGTCGACCCCGGTTTCGGAACCGCGTACATGACGCGCGTTGTCGGCGAGAAGAAAGCGAGAGAGATCTGGTTTTTGTGCCATCAATACACCGCCCAGGAAGCGTTGCAGATGGGGCTGGTCAACAAGGTGGTGCCGCAGGCGCAGCTTATGGACGACGCCCGTGCCTGGGCGCGCGAGATCGTGGCGATGAGCCCGACCGCGATCAAGCTCGCCAAGGCGTCGTTCAACGCCGACACCGACCATATCCGGGGAATCAGCGCGATGGGGATGGCGTCGCTGGCCCTCTACTATGGCACTGAGGAAGCGATGGAGGGGCGCAACTCGTTCATGGAGCGGCGCAAACCCGACTTCAGAAAGTTCGTCAAATAGCCGATTCCTTCGGCACCTGCGGGATTGGCTGATAGTGGGAGGTTTTCAAAGGCCTCCCACTGCCAGTTTCCGTCAATCGTAGTTAGCGATCATCTTGAGCGCCGGCGAAGGATCTTGCCCGGTCCCCTCCGGGCGTCCGAACAGGCGCGCGGAGCGACAAGTCGCCCCCTGTGCCTTTCGTTGGCGTGGCCGACGCACCTTTGTGGTACTGTAAACCCGTGCGCAAGCAGGTGGGGCTCACAGGGAAAACCCGATGGCTGGCGATCAAGTAGTGTTCCTGTTCGATGTCGACAACACGCTGCTCGACAACGACCACGTCGTCGCCGACCTGATGCGCCATCTGGAGCGCGAAGTCGGCCCCGAGCGCCAGCAGCGCTACTGGACGATCTTCGAGGAGTTGCGCTCGGAACTGGGCTACGCCGATTATCTCGGCGCGCTGCAACGCTATCGGCTCGAGAATCCGCGCGACACCCATCTGCTCGCGGTGTCGCTCTTCCTGATCGACTACCGGTTCGCTAATCGGCTGTTCCCAAACTCGCTCGACGTCCTGGAGCATTGCCGGAATTGGGGACCGACCGTGATTCTCTCGGACGGCGACGTGGTCTTCCAGCCCCACAAGGTCGAAGCCTCGGGCCTGCTCGAGGCGGTCGAGGGAAGCGCCTTGATTTACGTCCACAAGGAGCTGGAGCTCGACGACGTCGAGCGGAAGTTTCCGGCCGATCATTACGTCGTGATCGACGACAAGCTGCGTATCCTGACTGCCGTCAAGCAGGCCTGGGGCAATCGCGTAACCACGATCTTCCCACGCCAGGGGCATTACGCGCACGACGCGGAAGCAATCGCAAAATTTCCGCCCGCCGACATCACTATCGAGCGGATCGGCGCGCTGCTCGAGTTCGATCTCCCGGCGCTGCTTGGCGCCGCCCGCGCGTGACGGCATCAAATGCCGTTGACTTGAGCGTGGCCTCCTGAGTATACCGTGCCTGAATAAGTCAGGCTTGCTCTATAAATCAGCGAGCCGTGCGCCGCGCGGCCCTGAATCGAGGTGAATACGATGGACGATCGTGAACGGCTCAAGTGGGCGTTCGAGAAGAGCCCGAGCGTATTTCAGCTCCTCAGCACGGTGCGCAGCCGGCGGGTCGGGCACGGTTATCGTATCGACTCCGGCACCGAGTACAAGCATCCGGTAACCGGCCGGACGTTGAAGCAGGCGGCCGGTCCGATGAAGTTCGTCTCGCAGAAGCAGCCCAAGCCGCTGACCCGGCTCGAGGAGGCGCTGATCTGCTGGGCGGCTTGCGGTCCGTCGGGGCTGGTCGCGTGGGATATCTCGCTGGACGGCGGCTTTCACGAGCTCACCTGGATCGCGGGACGCACCGCGCCCCAGCCGGGCAATTCGTGCGCAACCCACTTGCTGGTGATCAACGATTCAGGCGCCTACATCTACAAGCCCTCGATGAAGCGCTCCGGCCCGATCGAGATCCAGTCCGAAGCCGACTACGACAAGGTCTTGAAGTGGTACGACGAAGGGCTGATCCAGATTCTCGACGAACGCCCCGACGTCGATCACGCGCTGCGGGTCCCCGGCGCGCCGCACGCAACGCTGATGGGGCCGTATCAGATCAACATGAACATGCCCGGCTCGACCTGGATCATCCCGATTACCGACGCGGGATGGCTCAACTCGGCGCTGATCAATTTCATGGACGCGTGGCACTACTATCCGATCGACGAGTGGAACGGTGGCCGCCCGGCCGGGGTCGAGAAGTGGATTCGGGAAGGGATGCTCGAGCTGCCGGTTTCGATCGCCGCCGAGGAGCAGATGATTTTCGAGGTCGAGGCGTATCCGACCGGATGCATGGTCCAGAATATCCGGCTCGCCACCGAAGCGATGGGACTAGGCGCGTGGGTGTTCTGCGGCTTCAACCCGGACCTCCTGATGGGAGCGTCGCCGGAGATCACGCGCGGGCTCGGTTTCCATATCGAGGCGCCCAATCCCAAGGCTCCGATTTCGACCGGCCAGCTCAAGATCTTTGGTATCAAGGACGTCATGGAAGCCACCTACGTTCCGTCGCCGCGCTTCAAAAGCGGCGAACAGTTGGTCAAACACTGGTTCGACGAAAAGTACGGCGTCGGCGGCGCGCTCCATCGCGGCGAGGACAACTATCTGCGCAAGGTAGCGTCGCCGTGGAAAAAAGATACCACCGAAGAGATCATCGCCCATCCCAAGACTCGGCCCGGCGAATGGCTCCAGGAAGCGCTGATCGCCTATATCGATTATTGCGTAAAGACTTTCGGCCAATGGCCGGTCACCTACAATCCGATGCAGGCGCACTTCGGCGCGGTGCTCCACAACGTCGACGAGGAGTTCTACGACCGCTACTACAAGGTCGGCTATATTAACGACCGTATCCGTAACCGTTCGAAGATATGGCATGACTGAGGCGCCGCCGTGACGATCGGCACTTGGCTCCATCTTTTGCGCGTCGTTCATATTTATGCGGCGATCGTGCTGGTCGGCGAGATCATCATGAACACGACCGTGCTGATGCCGGCGTTGCGGCGAATTCCGCCCGCCCATTCTGCCGTCGTGAGCGGAAAGATCGGCTACGGGCTGATGACCGAGGGCGGCAGCGCGATCGTCCTGCTTGGCGTGACCGGCTTCGTGCGCGCCTATCTCAAAGGGCAACTGCCGCATTTGTTTTCGCCACAGGTGTTCGGCAATTCGTACCTTGAATGGATTGCGCTGATGGCGGTGGCGTGGATGGGACTGGCGATCACCGCGACGATCTCGAATATCTGGTACACGGGAATCCTGACCCAGAAGATGCCCTACTCGGCCGGATTGCGCGATCTCGAAGAGCGCCGCGCGGCTCAGGAACGGATTTCGCGCTACCAGGATCGCCTCGCTTACGTCAATCTGACGCTCTCGCTGCTCGCGGCTCTGGGCGGCGCGATGGCCACCTTCTAGCGATCGTGCCGCTCGATCTAACCGACTTCCCATTTTACCGCGCGAGGATCGCGGCTGACGGCACAGCGCAGGCGTGGACGCTGGCGGACCTCGAACAATTTGCCGCTGGTCATCCGGACGATCCTTTTGCCGGCCGCGTGCGCGCCGGTTCGGCGCCGAAGGTCGCGCTACAAATCGAGGCGACGAGCGAGCCTCCGGTTTGGACCGCGCTCGACGTGGGCGAGGTCGATCAGTGGGCTCGGGTGCTTGCTGGGATATGGAAGCGATGGGGCCTCGCCGCAGGCGAGACGATCGCGTTTTTCGATTACGGATCGAGTCCGCTGGTGCTGCTCGCGTCGTCTAGTTACATGGCCTATCTCAGGCGCGGCGCGGCCGACCGCCTCGGTGTCACCGCGGTCTGCAACGACGGCGTCGCAACGATGGCGGCACGGATGGCCGGAATCGTCGAGACCGTGAAGCCGGCGGCGATAATCTTGCGACGCGACCTTCTGACGCCGTTCGCCGCGGCGCTCCAAACCGCGAGCGTGAAGCTCGCCGGACGTGTGCGATGGGCGGCGGTGGGCGAGCCCGAAGGCGTTCCGGCGCGGGAGGAGGTCGCGCGCTTCGCCGACAGCTCCGGTGTACCGACGTATCGCGTGCTGCGCGCTGACGCCGCCTTCCTGCTCGCGGGAGAATGTCCCGATTGCGGCTGCTTTCATCTCGATCGCGCCTATGAAGTCGAATCGCTGCCGTCGAATGAAGTTGCCGTTACCACCAGCTTTGCGCGCGCGTGTCCTGCTGCTCGTTTCAATATCGGCGCGGCCGAACTTGCGGGCCGCGGATGTGCGCGCGAGCCGCGCGCGAATCGAATCAAGTGCAACTGAGCGAAAGCCAAATCGTCGCGGAGCCTTTCGACGGCCTTGATCGGCTGTCGTCCGCCGAACTGAATCGATGGTGGACGCGCCGGATTCGGTCGGTGCTGAAGGTCGCCGCCGCCGAACTGCCTGCCTACGCCGAGAGCTTCGCGCGCGCCGGATTCGATCCCGCCACGTTTCGCAACCTCGACGATCTGCAGAGAGTGCCGATCCTGACCAAGGCCGACGTACTGGCCACGCAGCGTCGCAACGGAACCCATCTGGTCGGTATCGAGCGCGGGATGAACGAGGCGGCCGGCGTTACCATGAGCCTGAGTTCGGGGACTTCCGGCACGACGTATATCGCACATACGCCGCGATGGCGCCGGCTTCAGGGGCTGTCCTCCGCTCGCGCGCACTGGTGGGCGGGGCTTCGTCACGGCGGTTCGCTGCTGCTGTCCGCGCCCGCATGGCACAGCTATGCCGCGATCCAGCCGTTCGTGGCGGAGCACTTCGGGATGCGATGCGTGGTGATCTCGGGAACCTATCTGCCGCGCTTCGCCGATCGAATCGTGGACGCGATTCGCAACTTCCGGCCGCGTTTCGTGACCATGTTCCTGCCGATGGTGTTTTCGATTATCGCGGCGGCGCGGCGCCAAGGGCTGCGTGGCGATCAATTATTTGCGGGCGTCGACAGCATGGTGGTGACCGGCGCGCCAATCACGCCCGGCATGCGAAGCCATCTGAGCGCGATGACCGGAGTCGCGCGAGTGGCCGAGATCGCGGGCACCAGCGAGAATCTGCTCGCCGTCGATTGCGCGCGCGCCGAAGGCCTGCACGTCGTGCCCGACACCTGCTACGCCGAGGTGCTCGATCGCGAGAGCTATCGGCCGCTTGCCGACGGCGAGCCGGGTATGATGATAAGTTCGGCGCTGATTCCCGCGGGCTCGCTGTTCATCCGCTACGACGCCGGTGATATCGGCATTATCAATCATGCGCCGTGCCGATGCGGGCTCGCGTCGCCGCGGATCAAGATTTTCGGCCGCTGGGAAGATCGCTTCGAGCTCGGCGCGCGCATGCTGCTGCCATATGACATTCAGCTCGCGCTCGAACAGGAGGTCCCCGAGCTGACCGGAGCGACGTGCGTGATCGGCCGCGAGGGGCTGGCGCACGGACGGCTGAGATTGCTACTGATCGAGCCCGAACAAGCGGGCGGCACCATCCTCGAGGAAGCCCGCGCCAGGCTCGCGCGGCGGTTCGACGTGCCGGTCGAGATCGCCGGGGTGCGGGAGTTGCCGCTTCGCTTCAAGGGCGTTCCGCCGATCCTTTCGGAGTCGGAGGTCGCGGCTGCGTTATGAGCAAAGGTTCTCTGGGACTATTATCCGCGTACTGGCCGGAAGATACGCCGCGCTACGCGCATATACCGCTCAAGACCGTCGCAGATGTCACGATCAATCCGATCGCGGATAGCGCTCCCAATCTCCCCGCGCTTGTGTGCGGCAACACAACGATCACTTACGGAGAGCTGCGGGATAGGGTAGCCCGCTGCGCGGGCGCGATTCGCGGACGATGCAAGAGCGGCACTCGCGTCGCGATCGCGCTCGGCGAGCCGGCTGAGTTGGTGGTGACGGCGTTGGGTGCGTTCGAGGCGCAGACGCTGAATTTGCTAAACGCCGAGACTCCGCAATCGCAGGCGCTGAGCGCCTTCGTGCCGGAGCTGATAATCGGGGCGGCGCGAGGCACCGACGCAGCAGCGCTGAGTTTTTCCGAGATGATCGCCTTGGCGCCGACAGAGCGCAGTCAGCGCCCCGATTTGAGGACGCCTATCCTCGCGCTGCCGCGCCCCGACGGCCGCGGCGAAGTCCTGCATAACCATCGCACGATGGCCGCGACCGCGATCGCCGTCGGCGCGTTTTACATGCTCGAAGAGAGCAGCCGGGTCGTGATGCTCGATCCGCCGACGACCTGGTACACGATCGCGCTGATGCTCGGCGCGCTGAATCGCGGCGCCACGATATGGGCGGCTTGGGGCCAGAATCCCGGTCCGATGCCCGATCGCGCCGATTACGTGGTGTGCGGCTGGAATACCGCCGACAAATTTCTCGAGGACCCATCCGAGAAGCGGCTGCCGCCGCGAATCGGCGCCGGCGCGATCGTCGCGATCGAGGGGCCGTTCAGCGTCTCGCGACGCCGCCGTATCGCCCGACGGCTGCGAACTCCAGTGCTTACTTTGCTGGGACGCAACGACCTCGGTCCCGTGATCGGCAGCCATCCCACCTGGTTCCTCGACGACGCCGCCGGAATTCCGCTGCCTAACGTCGACACGCGCCCGTTGAATCCCGCCGACCGAACGCCGGTAAGTATCGGTTGGGATTCGGTCGCGCAGGCGGAGCTGGGCGTGAAATCGCCGCTTGCGCCGGCTGGCGGAGACCTGAGCGAGGGATGGCTGCAAACCGGAATCGCGTGCGAGGTCGATCCGACCGGGCTCTACTATCTGCACGGCGAGAGTCCGCTGCGCGCGGTTTAGAACCATCCGAACCGCCGCCCGACTCAAATCAGAACGCTGCCACCGGAAGCTGGTTGTGCTTGGCTTGACAGCGAAGCAGCCGCTGGCTCAAAACTATCGGATTGAATCGTGACAAGACTTTGCACGAAATCATCGCTTGAAAGATGGAGGAAGTAATGGGCGAAGCCTGGATTATTGACGCGGTAAGGACTCCGCGCGGACGCGGCAAGAAAGAGGGGGCACTGGCCGGGATTCATCCGCAGGAATTGATGGCGCAGGTTCTCAACGCGCTCAAGGATCGCAATAATTTGAACGTGGTGGACGTCGAAGACGTGGTGCTCGGCTGTGTAACGGCTTTCGGTGACCAGGCCATGTGCATCGCGCGGATGTCGGTCCTGGCGGCGCAATGGCCTAACGAGGCGACCGGCGTGACCATCAATCGCTTCTGCGGCTCCGGCCAGCAGGCGGTGAACTTCGGCGCGATGGGGGTCAAGTCGGGCGAGCAGCAGTTGGTGATCGGAGGCGGCGTCGAATCGATGTCGCGCGTGCCGATGGGGGCCGACCGCGGCGGCATCGACGGACACAATCGCGCTCTGCGCGCACTGCATCCCTTCGTGCCGCAAGGCATCTCGGCTGACCTGATCGCGACTCTCGAAGGCTTCACCCGCGAGGATTGCGACCGGTTCGCCATTACCAGCCAGGAGCGCTATGCGCGCGCGCATAAAGAGGGGCGCCTCAAGAAGAGCCTGCTCCCGGTGCGCGACGAGGACGGCAAGATCGTGCTCGAGCACGACGAACATCCGCGGCCCGGCACCACAATGGAGACCCTCGCCAAGCTCACGCCGTCATTCGCCCAGATGGGAGACTACGTCCAGAAAGGCGATACCATGAGCTTCAACCAAAAAGCGGCATCGCGCTACCCGCAGGCCGGGAAGATTAACAACATTCACCACGCCGGCAATTCTTCGGGAATCGTCGACGGCGCCGCCGCGGTGCTGCTTGCTTCGCCCGAGTACGCGCGCGCCCATGGGCTGAAGCCACGCGCCCGAGTCGTCGCGACCGCGACCGCGGGCGACGAACCGGTAATCATGCTGACCGCGCCGGTCCCGGCGAGCAGACGCGCCCTCAAAAAGGCCGGGATGACGATCAAGGACATCGACCTGATCGAAATCAACGAGGCGTTCGCCTCGGTGCCGCTCAAGGTCATGCGCGACTGCGAGATGGATCCGGAGACGGTCAACGTCAACGGCGGCGCGATCGCGCTCGGCCATCCGCTGGGTGCCACGGGCGCGATGCTGATCGGCACCGTGCTCGACGAGTTGGAGCGTCAGAACAAGACCACGGCGCTGATCACGATGTGTATCGGCGGCGGGATGGGAATCGCCACGATCATCGAGCGGGTTTAGTCGTCGCGCGACGCAATTTGGATCGAACGACGCGGGGCGGGGGGCAGGG
>JBEKLA010000006.1:0-41020 GCA_050010455.1 Binataceae bacterium (SeqCode)
GGCCTTATTTTCATCTTCTGCGGACCGACCGGTGGGGATATCCACTCGTCTATCCTAAGAACACTTTCATGGTGAGGACCAGTGTAGATCGTCGGGAGACAGGTACCCACTACACTCCGAAATCACTCACTGAGGCCATCGTCAAAGAAACACTGGAGCCGCTCGTCTATGTCGGTCCTGCCGAGGGCAAACCGCGCGAAGAGTGGCGACTGAGATCGGCGGCCGAGCTTCTTGACCTCAAAATCTGCGATCCAGCGATGGGCTCGGGGGCATTCCTCGTTCAGGTCTGCCGATGGCTGGCGGAGCGACTAGTCGAGGCCTGGGCAGAAGCGCAAAAACATGGCAACGCGATCACGGCGGACGGTGAGGTCGTCGATGAGATCGGCTCGCGTGAGCCAATGCGCAAAGACGCCGAAGAAAGATTGCTCATTGCGCGCCGCCTGATTGCCGAGCGCAGTCTTTATGGCGTCGACGTGAATCCTCTCGCTGTCGAACTTGCGAAATTGTCGATATGGCTGGTCACACTGGCAAAAGGGCGCCCGTTCGGTTTCCTTGATCACAATCTGCGGTGCGGAGATAGTTTGCTCGGTATCACGAGTCTCGAACAACTCCATTATCTCGATCTCAATCCGGGGAAGGGAAGTTCGAAGAAACTTTTTGCGCACAAGATCGACGAGGCCGTGGCCGGCGCCATCAAGCTGCGAATGGAGCTGCGTTCCCGGCCAATCAAAGATGTCCATGACGTCGAGATTATGGCGAGTCTAGACGAACAGGCGCGGGCGGCACTCCAACTTCCTTCGACCGTCGCCGATGCTCTCGTCGGAGAGTACCTTGCTGCTCAAGGCAAGGCTTTCGATTTAACGACGTTGTCAATTAGAGCGGGTGACGCTCTAGAGTCCGATTCGTCAAAGCTGGAGGCGATTGCAAGCCGAGCGGCGGAGTGCCTCAACAGAGATCTTCCTCCCGGGAAATCACTTCGTCGTCCCTTTCATTGGCCCTTGGAGTTCCCCGAGGTTTTTGAGCGGGAGAGGCCGGGTTTCGACGGAATGGTCGGAAATCCCCCATTCATCGGAAACAAGTATTGGAAAGAACGCCTTGGGGCGAGTTTTCAAAACCAAGCCAAGCTAATTCTCGGAACACCGCCGGGCAAAATTGACTTGAGTGTGGTATTTCATCGCCGCGTCGCCGATGTTCTCCGTGACAAGGGCGCCTACGGCCTCCTCGCAACGGACAATATCGCAGAAGGAAGCGCGATCTCAGTCGGATTGGGAGTGATTGCAGCCGCAGGGAACTTCTTCTTTACGAAGAAGGGAGTGCCCTGGCCTGGTACGGCTGCCGTATCCATCTCAATCATCTGCTTCTTCAAGGGCAAGTATGAGTCGCAAAAATCAGCAAATGGCGTTCGATGTGACCTTATTGGACCACGGCTTCAGCCAATCGAAGAGGACAACTGGGAGCCCAGAACACTCGATTATGGGCTCTTCAGTTTCGCGGGCGTCGATAACAGCAAGGGTCTCGCGTTCGTTATCACGCCTGAAAGCGAATGGTTCGAACCATTGCGGGATGAGCCCAATTCGCTCTTGGTTCCCTATGTTACCGGCGATGATATCACCACTCACGCCCTGACACGCGTGGACCGATGGGCGCTTGACATCGCAGATCGAAATCTCGACGAGATTGAGCGCGCTTATCCGATTGCCCACAGATTTCTTTTCGACGTCGTCAAACCGACCAGAACGCCAGCCGCACTAAAGAGCTACAAGGGTTTGATTGACCGCTGGTGGCAATTTTGGAACCACCGCGCGGACCAGATGCGGCGTCTCCGTCTGCGGCGGGATTTTATAGCATACTGCAAAGTCACGAAGTACCCCATTTGTGTGCTTGCACCGTCAGAGTGGATTTATACGAACAAGGTAATATTGATTGGCATTGATCGTGGCGATGAATTGACAATCGCGCTGAGTACATTCTTTCGCTTATGGCTAGATAAGTTCTCCGGTGGGCGCCTTGAAGGTCGCCTGAGTTTATCAATCAGCGAATCCATCGCAAAGTTTCCTCTGCCCGGCCATTCAGTCAGTGGTTCCGGTGTCTTGGCAGCGCAGGCATTCAATGCCTTGGCCGTTCAGTGGTCCCGTGACAATGGCGCTGGAATGACCGACGTGATGAACGCAATCCACTCTCCTGAAACAAACGACCAGCGCATCACAGAACTCCGGTGTCGGTTGCACGAGATCGACGTCGCTGTGGCTGCCGCGTTCGATTGGTCGGACCTGGACCTGTCATCCGCGTTCATAGAGCAGGAAGCCGAAGCTGAACGAGACAAGTGGCGTTTCCAGCTATCGGATCAGGTGCGTGCGGACGTTCTGACTCGGCTGATTGATTTGAACCGCGAGCGATCGGAGCCGCAGGAGACCGTGTTGGTCCGGGGAGCCAGGCGATGAGCCCGAGTTTGGAAGACGCCGCCGCAAACGCCTGGCTGCTTATTGACTCTGGTCGACAGAGCGGCAAATTTCCCTACCCGCAATTCGCGATCGAGCTCGATGGAGAGCGCAAGCTCTATGCGGCTGTCACCGAAGGCGATTGGCTTTTGTCGGCCGACGCTTCGGGCGACGTGACACGCGTCGGGCGCGTGTTGCGCGTTCGGTCGGACCTCGCAAAGACGACCCTCTACTTCGATCGGTTACGGACCGTCGATGAGGGCGCCGCTCTTGACGCGGCAGGCCTCGCGTTGCCGGCCACGGGTTCGACCTCGCGGTTGCAATGGAGCGACTTCATCGCGGCGTTGCCGAAGCTGACGGGTCTTACGCTCGACGACGTGCCGCTAATCAGCGACCAAGCTTACATCCGCGAGCTTCTTCAACTTGCGGTATTGGACGACCTCCTGGGTCCCGCTAAGGGTCCGCACGAACAGATCGTCGACATGGGTGTCCGCGACAGGTACCTGGTCGGTAAACTCGCGCCCCGTGAAGACGATAGTGGCGGTATCGAAGGGCTGGAAGGTCCGCTGGCCACTGAAGCGGAAGAGGAGCCCGATGGTCTTGAGGTCCATCACGGACATCATGAACCGGGAGCCGAATTCGACAGCACGACGGGCCGTGTCGATGCCGAAGCTGATTCGGCGGACGAGATTGATGCCTCCAGTAACCAGTCCCTCATCCCTTCGAGCTTCGGGATGACGTTTTGCGTCGACGGCGATGTCGACCGTATCGAAGTGGCTGCGAAGTGGGGTCAGTATGTTCGCGTCTACGATCACGAACATACCAAGACGGTGAACAAGAAGATCAAAGACGCAGAGGGGAACGTGATCCGTACCGAGCGAGCCGACGTTAAGGTCAGAGTCTGGCAACGGGTTCCTTGCGGGGGCAAGCTGACGATCGATCTCGTCAAAGGAGTCGTTTCCCATCGCGCGCCTGACAGCGAGCATCCGGAAGTCCGCGTGCAAGGCACCATCCGGGACAAGAACGCGAATGGTGACCGGCTGGTGACGTTGTTCCTCGTCAACGCGCAACAGGAACCCAAGGAGAACAAGGATTCGGCTTGGGTCTTCCAGCCGGAGTTGATCGTTCGGGCCGCAGGCGAATCCGACAAAGCCATTTTCAGACGACGCGTCGCGCTCTCCGGCAAAGACGACGACGAGGAGCGCAAGGCGCTGGAAATGATATACCGCGAGCAGGTCGAATTCGCGGTCGGTCACGGTGTAGCTGTTCACGCGAAGACCGATGACGATAACCCCGAGCGTGCCCATGAAGTGCGCACGGTGGTGATGCCGCAATACGAGGTGCCGGTGACCGAGACGCCCGGCCTTCGGCCAGAGGACCGGCCTGCGATGCGTCAGATGGTCGAAAAGGGTCATCTCGACATGGAGGTCATTGCAGAAATGGATAGGGCCGAGCTTGTCGCCGTCCTGTCCGCCCTCGCAAGCGATTATGGGAAGTGGACCGAGGAGCAAAGAAGCCGCATCGGTGCCGATGTCGCCGGACACGACGCACAAGCGGCTGCTGCTCTCGACCGCTGCAAGGAAATAGAGCGGCGTCTTGAAGAAGGCATTGCCGTTCTGGCCGACGCTAGCAACGAGAATGTCTTGGCGGCCTTTCGTTTCGCCAACCGTGCGATGGCACGGCAGCGCGTCCATAGCCTCTTTGCCCTCTCGCAGCGTCGCGGCGAGAACAAGACGCTGGCGGAATTCGAGCAGCGCCAGAATCGCTCGTGGCGGCCATTTCAGCTCGCCTTCATTCTTCTCTCGATCCCATCTTTGGCCGATCCGACCCACAAAGATCGCACTAACCCCGTCGAAGCCTTCGCCGATTTGCTTTGGTTCCCGACGGGCGGCGGTAAGACCGAAGCCTATCTTGGAGTTGCCGCTTTCGCGATGGCCATGCGCTGCTTTCAGGGCAAGCTAGGAGGCTATGATGGCGGTCGCGGACTGACCGTGATCATGCGCTACACGCTACGTCTCCTCACGCTGCAACAGTTCCAGCGCGCTTCGGCCTTGATCTGCGCAATGGAGCTACTGCGGCAGGAAGCGGCTGCTGCTGGCGACAAATCTTTGGGAAGCGAGCCGTTCACTATCGGCCTGTGGGTAGGTAATAAGGTCACGCCGGGTTCCACCGAGGACAGCCACAAGGCGATTCAAGACATTCGCAACCCCGAAAAGTTCGATGCCCGGGGCACATCGCCTGCGCAGTTGACCAGCTGTCCGTGGTGCGGCTGCGATATATCGCCGAAGCACGACGTGGAAGTCGATATGACGGCCCGAAGGACGACGATCTACTGCGGTGACAAGCTGGGCCGCTGCGAGTTCTCGAAGGGCAAATCAAGCAAAAGGCCACATCCCGGCATTCCGGTCCTTGTCGTCGATGAGGAAATCTACCATCGGCCGCCGTCGATGATGATCGCCACGGTGGACAAGTTCGCGTTGATGGCGTGGCGCGGCGAGGTACGAACGCTGTTCGGACGGGCGAACACCGAGTGCCCACGACATGGCCTTCTTTGGCCCGGCGCCGATTGCACCGGGAACCACCGTGTTTACAAGGGTCTACCGAGCACGACGGTCAAGAACATAACCGCACTCAGGCCGCCCGATTTGATCATCCAGGACGAATTCCACCTCATCAGCGGTCCGCTGGGCACGATGGTCGGACTCTACGAGACCGCGATAAACGAGCTTTGCAGCTGGAAACTGGAAGACCACACGGTCCAACCCAAGATCGTGGCCTCGACCGCTACGGTGCGGAAAGCGACAGAGCAAGTAAACAACGTCTTCATGCGACGCGTCGCCGTTTTTCCACCGCACGGCCTCGATATCTCTGACAACTTTTTCTCGATTCAGCGGTCGATCGGATTGATGCCGGGTCGCCGCTATCTCGGTGTCTGTTCGCCGGGAAGCTCGCGACCGGCGATGCTGATCCGCGTGTACACGGCATTCCTTACCGCTTCGCAGGCATTGTTCGACCACTTCGGCCAAGCGGCAGACCCGTATCTGACGACGGTCGGATATTTCAATTCGCTCCGAGAGCTTGGCGGTATGCGCCGCCTTGCCGAGGACGACGTGCAGACGCGCTCCTATCGCGTCCAGATGAGTCTCGTCGACCGGCCAGGACTAGCGCAACGCAGCGTCAGCAACATTCGCGAGTTGACATCCCGTGTCTCCAGCCGCGACATTCCGAAATATCTCGATCAGCTGGAGATCAAGTTCAAAGCCGAGTTCGATACAGCTCTCGGTCGCTACGTCACCCGGTGGGCAGAAGGCGAGGCACGCTCTATCGATGTCGTACTCGCGACCAACATGCTGTCCGTGGGCGTCGATGTGAATCGTCTGGGCCTGATGGTCGTAAACGGGCAACCGAAAGGCACTGCCGAGTACATTCAGGCGACGAGCCGCGTCGGCCGTTTCTTTCCCGGCCTCGTTTGCACGGTCCTCACATGGGCGCGCCCGCGCGACCTCTCCCACTACGAGACCTTCGAGCACTATCACGCGACCTTCTACAAACATGTCGAGGCGCAGTCGGTCACGCCGTTCTCGCCGCGCGCGATGGATCGTGGTTTGACGGGCACCTTCCTCAGCGTCATGCGCTTGGAAAATCCGGCCTTCAATCCGAATCCCGGTGCCGGGTCGCTGGACAAGCCCGATCGTCCGGAGGCCGTGAAGGCGAGAGACTTGCTTGTCGGGCGGGCGTGGGAGATTTCGCACGAAACCGCTCTCAGAGACCTCGCTTCGAGCGAGCTCAAGGAACGTCTCGATGAATGGGCGCACGAAGCGGGCAAAGGCGGCAGAACGCTTGCCTACGAGAAGAAGGGACCGAACCGCGCCACGATGGTGGCGCTCCTCAAGAGGCCGGGCATCCAAGCGTGGGATAATTTCACCGTACCGATGTCCATGCGCGAAGTTGAGCCCGGCGTCGGCCTTATCATGAGCACCATCAGATTCGGCGGCAGCGAACCCGACTGGACGCCGCCCGTCGTCCCTCCGGACGACAGCGGGGGTGACGCATGATCGGCGAAAAGACCCCTGTCGGCGAAGTGCGACCCAGTCAGCTCCTCTGGACTTACGGTCCAGGCGCTCTGATCGACTTGCCCAGCCTGTCGGTCGTGACACTCGCCATCGACCGATGGGAGGTGAATCGCTGTCAGCCGATTGAAGAGGCGCGACTGCTGGCGGCGGTGCGACGCGAGCTGGGGCCGCAGGTCGAAAGCTTGCGCATGCCGCCGTTCCAGAAGAGCGAAGGCGCCGATCCCTTCTCTGCGGAAGCATTTATCGGCGTACCGGTCAGGCCGTTTCCCCGTTGGCTGCGCTGCGTCAAATGCGGGCTCTTGTCCGCATACGACCTTGGCCTTTTCGATTGCAAGGAAAACCGGTTCCGTCCTGAACGAACGAGATTTGTACACAAGGACTGTAAAGGTTCGAAAGGCGATCAACCCGCCAGAGATGCCGATGCGGTTCCTGCCCGTTTCCTGCTGGCCTGTCGGAATGGCCACTTGGACGATTTTCCGTGGCACTACTTCGTCCACGGCGGGCCGTCCGGCTGCAAAGGAACGCTTCGTTTCTTCGAAAGTGGAGCGTCGCTTCAAACTGAAAATCTGTGGGTCAAATGCGACCAGTGCGGAGCTTCACGCAATATGGCCCACGCGTTCGGCAAGGCGGCACGCGACAACCTCCCGAGTTGCCGCGGTCGCCACCCGCACATGGATCAATACGACACCGGCTGTCAGGAGCAGGCCAGAGCGGTTCTTCTCGGCGCGACGAACAGTTGGTTCCCCATAACGCTCTCTGCATTGGCCATTCCTCTCGCTCGCGACCCTATTTCGCAGCTTGTGCAGGACGGATGGGACTATTTCGCCGACGTGGACTCGGAGGCCGAAGTCGCAGTCACCGTAAGAACACTCAAGAAGACAGGTGCGCTGCCCGGCATCGACAAGCATTCCTCCAAGGCCATCTGGGACGTTATCCAATCGGTCAAAGCCGGCACTGCCGCGACCGGAGTCACCGACGCCGACATCAAGGGGCCGGAATGGGAGGTTTTGACTGACCCAAACCCGCCGACCGACTGGCCGCATTTTCTCAGCAAGAGAGTGGAAACGCCGACGGAGTTCAAGAAGCAGATCGCGGGAGTCCTCCTTCTGGAGCGGCTGCGCGAGGTAAACGCGCTGCTCGGCTTCACACGCGTCGAAGCTCCCGAGGAAACGGCCAATCCGGCCGACCGCCCCCCCAGGGCCGCTTTGTGCAAAGACGCTCCCCGATGGGTGCCGGCGACACAGGTTCATGGCGAAGGCATCTTCATTAGATTCGCCGAAGCCGAGATTCAGAAGTGGGAGGGACGAGACGCGGTAACGGCGAGAAACGTTAATCTGCTCGGCGGTCACCGTGGTTGGCGAAATTCCAGGAAACTGGACCCCGACGAAGCTTATCCGGGCATCCGGTATGCAATGCTTCACACGCTGTCCCATCTGCTGATCCGGGAGCTGGCGCTCGAATGCGGCTACAATGCCGCCAGTATCAGAGAACGTATCTACGCGGACACGGAAGGGGACCGAAAGCAGGCGGGCATCTTGATTTACACCGCCGCTGCGGATTCCGACGGAACCCTCGGAGGGCTCGTCGAACTCGGCCGACCTGAAAATCTGGGGCGCCTGCTCAAGCAGGCGCTGACTCGCGCCGGGATTTGTTCATCCGACCCGCTATGCTCGGAGCACAAACCCGCGGATGACCGCTCTCTCCACGCCGCTGCATGCCACGCCTGTTCCTTCGTCTCGGAAACATCCTGTGAAATGGGCAATCGTTATATCGATCGGGCTCTGCTGGTGCCGACGCTGGAGACCGACGACGCTGCATTTTTCGATTGAGGGGCAGGCGTGAAAAAACTGATCGAAGCAATCATCGAACTCGTCTCCAACAGCCCCCCGGATAAAACCGAGCAGCTCGCCGACTCGATCAGGCGACTTTCCGACACGCAAGACGCTCAGTCGCTCACAAGCTGGGCCGCAAACCCGCGTGCAAAGAGCGCATTGACTGAACTGATTACCGCATGGCGAGGTCTCGACATACCGACCGCCGAGCTTGCCGGAATGATGACGGCTGCGAGTGCAGCCTATCATCGGGCCAAAGACGAACAGGAAATAGAGCTCGTCTGGACCGGTCCATCGAGCAAGCTGATCGCGACCCGGAAGACGGAACAAGCCCTCCTTCAGGTAATCGACGCAGCGCAGTCGCGACTCTTCATAACCAGCTTCGTCGCCTATGACGTGGCGTCGATCATGAGCGCTTTGCGCAAGGCCGTCGACCGTGGCGTCGAGGTATCGATGTTGCTCGAATCCAGCGACAAACATGGTGGTGGCGTCTCCATGGACGTTATTGGCCAAATGAGAACCGCCCTTCCCGCCGCCCGAATCTATTTTTGGGCCGACAAAGGAGATTCCTTCGCAGGCGGTAAGGTTCACGCCAAAGTTGCTGTTTGCGACGAATCTGTTTGCTTCATTTCCAGTGCCAACCTCACTGGGCACGCTATGGAAAAGAACATGGAGGCCGGCGTGTTGATACGCGGCGGTTCTTTGCCGACTAAACTACAGAATCACCTCGAAGCTCTGGTAACAATCAAGATATTGAAGAATTGATAAGAGATCGTTGATGAAAGCAAAGCGTCCTTTGACGATGCGGATCAGCCTCAATGCATTAGAGCATCTGGGGATGAACCTTTACAGCAACGTTCCGGCGGTGCTGTCGGAGATCGTCGCGAATTCATGGGACGCCGATGCGGAGAACGTCAACGTCACCATCGACAAGACCATAACCATCGACGACGATGGCATCGGTATGGACCGCGATGACGTCATCGATCATTTTCTAACAGTGGGGTTCAAGAGGCGTTCACGGATAGGCGACCTTACGCCGGTCAAAAAGCGAATGCCGATGGGACGGAAGGGAATCGGCAAGCTCTCTTCGTTCTCGATCGCTAGGGTGGTCGACGTTTACACCGTGAAGAGCGGTGAACGGACGGCTTTTCGCATGGACCGTGACGCAATCAAAGCGAAAATTTCATCAAACGACACCGTTCCATATGAACCGCCCGAACTTTCGCCCTGGCCCACCTCGCTGAAAATCGGGACACGGATAGTTCTTTCCGGCCTATCAAGGAAGCTTTCCGAAATGACCGTCGCCGGTCTCAAACGTCGCGTCGCTCGACGCTTCGCCATCATTGGTCCGAAATTCGACTTTCGTGTCCGCGTCGAGGGCGAAGAGATCAGCGCCGCCGACCGTGGCTATCAAAGTGCTTTGGAATACCTTTGGGTCTATGGCGACCAGGCTGAAACGATTCAGCTCTGCACCAATCTCGCTCGCAAGGCCGAACAAAGAACAGTGGCTCTGAAAGCCGCGGCGAAGAAAGCCGGCATCCATCTGTCTGGATGGATTGGAACGGTAAGCCAGCCGCGACAGCTCCAAGACGAGGAGGGAGACAACCTCAATCGCATCGCCATTTTCATGCGCGGCAAAATGGCCCAAGAGGATATTTTGGACGAGTACGGTCAGAAGGAAATTTATGCGGATTACGTCATCGGCGAACTACATTGCGAAGACTTAGATGATGATTCGCTCGATGATATCGCGACGAGCAGCCGCCAATCGATCAAAGAAGACGATCCACGGTACCAGGCGGTGCGCGACCTCATACTTGGTGAATTACGGTATATTGCGAGCCGATGGAGCGACTTGCGGCGGGAGGACGGAGCGAGGCAGGCCGCAAATGTCCCCGAAGTATCGACTTGGCTGGAGGCGTTGGAGGGCTCTACGAAAAAGAAAGCGGAGCGCTGGGTAGGACGCCTCAACGTCATTCGCTCCGAAACCGACACCGACAAGAAGGAGCTTCTCAAAGCATCGATCCTCGCTTTCGAGAGCTATCGTCGGAAGGAACAATTGGAAAAGCTCGAAGAAATCAGTGATGAGAGCCTAACGGAAATTCTTTCGATTTTTCGAGAAATCGACGACCTGGAACTGAGCTATTACGGCCAGATCGTGAAACTCAGAGTCGGCGTCATCAAGGCCCTTCAGGATAAGTTGAGCCGGAACGACAAGGAAGCGATCCTTCGTGACTATATTTTCGATCACCTTTGGCTTCTGGACACGTCTTGGGAACGCGCGCGCGGAAGCGAACACGTTGAAACGACGGTGAACAAATTTCTCAAGGACAACACGAAGGATCTGTCCAAGGGGGAAAAAAAGAACCGCATCGACATAGGCTATCGAACAGCTTCGGGGAAGCACGTCATCATCGAACTGAAACGTGCATCAGTCGCCGTCCCGTTGGATACGCTCACCAAACAGATTCGAAAATATCGTGACGGCACGCGGAAGATTTTGGATAAGAGCGCATATAAGAGGTGGCCGCTGGAGATCGTATGTCTGCTAGGCAAACCGCCCCCGGAATATGAAACGGCGACCGGCCCTGCCGGTGTGCAAAAATCGTTGGCTGCGGTTGATGCCCGCATCGTGTTCTACGACGAGCTATTGAACAATGCGCAGCAGGCATACGCGGACTATCTGGAGGCGCACGTCAAGATCGACAAACTCTGGAGTGTCTTTCAGGCGATCGACGATTTCGCTCCGCAGACTGACTGACGATGGACACGGTCGACAAAGCCACGCGCTCACGCATCATGTCACGAGTCGGTCAGAAGGACACCGGCGCCGAGACCATCCTCCGCTCTACGCTTCACAAAGCAGGCTTTCGGTATCGTCTCCATGACAGGAGGCTTCCGGGTAGTCCCGACCTGGTTTTTCCGCGTTCTCGGGCCGTGATCTTCGTTCACGGGTGCTATTGGCATTTGCACGGATGCTACAAGTCGACCGTTCCCAAGTCTCACCGCACGTTCTGGACGAAAAAATTCAGCGCCAACCGGCAAAGGGACGAACGGAATATCCAACTCCTTCTGGAACGTGGCTGGCGCGTCATGATCGTATGGGAATGCGCGTTGTTTGGAAAAACCGCCATACCGGCTCAGGAAGTGACCAGACGGGTACGCGCATGGCTGCATGGCTCGAAAGCGCGGGGACAAGTATCAGGAACGGTAACTCGTGGCGCGCGCAAGGGCGCGGTAGATGTCGCATGATTCCACAACCCTTCCTCATCGAATAGACACAACGCCCACCGTGCGCTACCCCAAGGCCATTTCCGACGTACTCATAGGGACGTACTCATAGGAAGGTCAAGCGCCCAGATTCGCCTTGCTCGGCCATATCGAGCAAGACGCTCGGCCAGAAATGGGTCCGGCGGAAATTTTGGTGCGCACCCGCGCCTGTGGCATCTGCACCGGGAACATTATGCCATGGTACCCCCGGCGGAAGGCGCGCTGGTGCTGGGGCCACAAACCGGTAGGGATCTTTGAGGAGGTCAGCCGCGACACCAGCGGCTTGCGGCCCGGCGAGCGCGTGTTCGTGCACCATCACGCTCCGTGGTTCCAGTGTCACGCCTGCCGGCGCAGGGAATACGTCCAGTGTCAAACCTGGCGCGAAAGCAGAATAGTGCCGGGCGGGATGGCGGAATATTTCCGCGTCGGCGCTATCAACATGCGCGACACGCTGAAGCTGCCCGAGAGCGTGGCGGACCTCGACGGAGTGCTGGTTGAACCTGCGGCTTGCGTGGTCAAGTCGATTCGCAAGTCGGGGCTCAAGGCAGGCGAATCGATCCTGGTCATCGGGCTCGGGATAATGGGAATGATGCACGTGCTCGATCGGCCAGAGTTCGACGTGCAGCGATGCGGTTGAATCCAAAAGGCCCCCCTTTTTGATCGGCCAAAACCCAAAACTCGAATTTCGCGGTCGCGCGTGCGTGGCCAGCGCGTGGTCAACGCCGCGGCATTCCTAGAGATTTTGCCCCCTCCCCCCCCTCGAATCCAGTGCAATCCCGGTATCAAAAGGTGCTGATTTTGGATCGGTTTGGGCGTTCTCATCGTCTTCGAACGCTTTTAAATACGCAGCGACCAACGCAAAGTGCTCCTTCGTCAGGGGTGCGCTCGCCCGAAATTCAACGGTCGCCCCCTTAACAGTGAACCGAAAATAGGGAATGTCCTTCATCGGCAATGATTCCGTTTAGCTGCTAGACGCGACCTATAAAAAGGGTTTCTAGGAATCGCGCGGCGTTGACCGCTTCTTCCGTTTTTCGACCGAGTTTTGGATCGCTTCGGTCGTACCGCGCTCGAGCGACGGATGCGTCGCGGGCGGATCCGCGCGACGGATGCGTCGCAGCGGACGTCCAGCGCGACGGTTCGCAGTCGAGGTAAGCGTGGATAAACTCCGCCGCAACCTGCGGGACGATGGCGTTGCCATAGGCGCCCAAGCGTCCCACTCGGTGGGGAAACCCATAAGCCACCGGCTGAACTCCGGCGCCAACCCGCCGAAGTGTCCCGTCATCACCTTTATGGCTCTCGAAAGGCTCCCATGCGTTTCTATGACCATCTGGCTCAGCGGAATTCCTGTGTCCCAGTGGCGAGGCTTTTGGGTTCCTCTCCTGCCATCTCTGTGGGTCGGAGTCGCCCACCCAGTAAAGCCTTGCTCTCCTGTGCGGCGCGCCGACGCTCGCAGCGCACAGATCGGCAGCCCCGCAGGCATATCCCAGACTCTCCAGGTCAGCGCGTACTCCAGCGAGCCATTCACGTCCATCATTGTTCGCAACCTGCTCTCCAAACACCACTGGAGGCTTGCGCTCGGCGATAAGCGAGTAAAAAGCGGGCCAGAGGTGGCGTTCGTCGGCATCGCCTTTCCGGCGTCCCGCGATCGAAAGCGGCTGACACGGACAGGAGCCGGTCCAGACCTCTCGCTCGTCGGGCCAACCTGCGAGCCGGAGCGCGTAGGACCAGCCAGCGATGCCTGCGAAGAAGTGGCATTGCGTATATGCAGTAAGATCGCTTGGTTGCACTTCGAGGATGCTGCGATCGTCGACGTCGCCTGGCGCGATGAGCTCTGCCGCGATGAGGTTTCGGAGCCACTGGGCAACATACCGGTCATGCTCGTTATAGTAGACACGCGTCATTCCGGTGCGTTTTTTTCGGCTCATATACATCATCACTGCCCGGCATTGGCTGGATCTCCCAATCGCCGAAATATCCCTCTTTCGTCCTAACCAAATCATGTTCCCTTGAGACCTCAAGCACGCGATCGTCGAACGTGGCCCAGCCGGTTTGCTCGCGCGCCAGCTCGCAAGCCTTGTGCGTCCGGAATCCGATCGTAAACGTGGAAAAGTAGGTCATGTGAATGTACTCCACGTCATTGATCGGCGTGCCGTTGAATCCCCAATCCTGCAACTCCTCTTCCGGGAACTTGCGCCCGTGGATCAGCAGTATTTGCATCAGCGTCGTGACTTTTCTCACGACTGACCCTCCGCCGGCTTATCCATGTGCCAGAACACGTAACCGTTCACCGGGCCCTTGGTGATGGAGTGAGCCGCGCCGCTCGGCGTCTTGAAGTCCAAGCCGCCGGTCCGATAGAGCAGCGCGTTATCGGCGCCAGTAACGACCATCGTGTAAGCGCGGCCCTTCCACTTGGCGTGGTAGGTAGTGCCGAGTGCCGGCGCCTCGCGCTGCTTCTTGACGGGCGCGCGCTTCTCGGCGCGCGGCGCTGCCTCGCGCGTCGCTTGCTTCGCGGGCTTAACGGGCTTATCAGGCCCCCAGTTTTCCGGGCGTGCAAGTCCAATCCTTGGCGCGGGAGGCGTCGGCGCCGGCTTTTTCGTTTGTGCCTTCTTAGCCATAACGGTCACCTCACTGGTTGCGTTGCGTTGTTCGGCCATGCGCCGCTCCAGCAGCCGGCGCTCCTCTCGTTCCTGCTCCATCTGCGCTTTGAGCTCGCGGTCGCCGAGCCATTCGTCGATCGGCTGGCCGCCAGGATCGCTTTTCAGAAATCGGTTGATTGTCCGCCTGAGCTCGAACTCCGGCAGCGTGCGCGCGACCACCATCACCTCTCTGCCTCCGAATGGTTGCACCACGAGCACCAGCCGAGCCGAGCGAGCGTGCAGAAGTGCTTAACCGCCGCGCTCACAGCGAATGTTCCTCCGCGAAGACAGGTGGTCGCGCGCGGAAGATCAGCAGCCGATCCACGCGCAGCCGCCAAGCGGCGGCCCAATCGCGAGAAGTCGCGCCGCGGGCGATGCACAGTTGCCGCCAGGCTTTGAATTCGGCCGCCGGATCGCAGCCGCGCATCCGCGCATAAAGTTCCAGCGATGGGGTCAGCGCAAAATCCGCCGGCCAGGGTCGTGCGGTGGGCGGGCGCATTATTTGAGCTCCGCGAGCGCTTTCGCGCCGTCTGCCGTGACGACGATCAGAACGCGGCCACTCGGCTCGACGTTGTCATAGGCCCAACCGGCCCAGACGATGCGTGCTACCGCGTGGTAGCCGGCAGCGCCTGGATCGCGCCGGAAGAAAAACGAACCGCACTGCCTCAGGAGCACGAGGTATTGCCGCAGCTCCTCCTCCACCGCAGGCGGCAGCGCGGGTCTCAGAACGGCAGTGGTATTGAGCATCGGATTAGCTCCCCGAAGTTCGCGAATATCCAGTGAAAAACGCAGATGGTCACGCAGGCCATCCAGAAGCCGTTCCACACGATCCAGCGCAGATCACTCAGCATGGCGCGTCCTCCTTCTCGTGCTCTTCGCGGTGGCAGTCCCGGACCTTAGCGGCGATGAGCCGGCGGACGTCGTCGGTGAGCACGCCCGTCATGTCCACATGGGCGGCCACGGTGATCGTCCTGTTGCAGCGCAGGCAGAAAAAACCGATTCGCTCGACGAAGCCATCGAAAATGCCGGCCTCGCGCTCCTGCTCTTCCATCAGCGCGGCGACCTGCGGATCGCGGCGGTCCGCGTTCTGAATTTCCTGTCGCCAGCGAGCCTTAGCCGCTGCCGCAAGACGGCCGCGGCTTCTCATGGCTGCACCTCCGCGGTGGCCGGGCCGCTGAGCTTGCCGCGCGTCGGGCGGCCGCTCCAGGTTTTGCCGAGCCAGTTGAGCTGCTCGATGTTGAAGCGCCAGTCGCTGCCGAGTTTGAACGCGCCTGGGATCTGGCCCTTGCGGATCGCGCGCCTCAGCGTCGATGCGTCGACCTGGAGCAGCTCGCAGGCGCCGGCCATCGTCAGCACGGCAGGTTCGATCGTTCGAGACTGTCGTCTCATCGGGATCTCCTCCTTTTTGAAGCGCGCTTCGGCGCGCGGATTGGACGTCCGAATTTGCGGCGCTCTTGGCCCGACAAGCGGAGCCAGGAGCGCAGGCAGATCACCCGCCCGGGTTGCAGCGCGTCGCCGCAGTCCGGGCAGAGCGATCGCGGTGTGAGGTCGCTGATTTGATCGCGCTCGCGGGTGAGCGCGTCGAGGACGAGGACATTTCCTCCATAAGCGCTCATTGGACCTCCGATTTGATGAGGCGCAGATCGTGGAAGCAGGCGCTGTGGCGAGCGCGATTCGGACACCGCACATCGCCGGGCGCATGCCCTTTGGGCGCCTCCTCATTGGGCTCGCAGTTGCATTCCGTCGCTCGCTCGTCGCATTCGTGAACGAGGTCGATTCCGCGCTGCGCGGCGAGAGCCGACGCATCGTCAAAACTCATCCCGCCGCACTGGCAGCAGACACCGCCCGCGGCTGGCTGCCAGCAACGACACCTGGCTCCGCAATTCGGACACCACCACTTGATGCTCATGATTGGACCTCCGATTTGATGAGGCGCAGATCGCGCCGGCTTGGTTTGGTAGTGGGCTTGGCGGGCGCGCGCAGCGAGGCGTGGAAGACATCGATGTCGACGCGCCAGCGGCCGTTGGGGAGCGCGAGCAGGCCGCGCTCGGCGTTGAGCTTGCCCGAGGCGAGCCAGTTATCGACGGTGCGGCGTGTGACCTGGTAGAGCGCGGCGAGCTGCGCCAGGGTTACGACGCGCGGAGGTTCGACAGCATTGAACCCAAGGTTCACTGTCGTGCCTCGACGCGGCCGACAACAGCATTGAATCCCGTGTTCAACGCCGTTCCTCGACGCGGGCGACAACAGCATTGAATCCGCAGTTCAATGTCGTGCCTCGGCGCGGCCGACAACAGCATTAAATCGGCAATTCAATGCTGTGCCGGCCTCAGTAAGGCGCCAGAAACGCGTCCGTGCGCAGGAACCGAAGGGCCGCCGCCATCACGATTCCTTCCTTTTGGAATTGGCCAGGAGCCGCAGGCGTGCGTGGCCCTGCAGCGGCAGGGCGAGCTGCGCGACGTTGAAATTGCGTAGGCTGCCCTGGAAGACCTGAAGGTCTACCCGCCAGGAGCCGCCGGGCAGGCGCAACAGCCCACGGTCAGCGTTGAGCCTGCCTTGGCGGAGCCACAGCTTGACCGTTTTGAAGCTGACGCCGTAGATCTCGGCGAGCCGGCGGAGATTGACTATGTGGGGGACTTGAAACGGCTCTGGCATATAGCCCGAGCCGGGGCGATGGATTCAAAATCCATCGCTCTGGCCTCCCTTTAGAGCAGAGCAATCGATAAGAGATAGATTGCTCCGGCTCCCCGTCAGAGCGGAAAAACGGACGGGCAGGCCGACGCGGCAGATGGCGGCGAGCTGGGGAATGGTGACTATTTGCGGGGCTGGGGTGGGGTGGGCTCTGGCATCTTAGTGCCCGAGCCGGAGCAGTGGATTCAGAAACTGCTTCCTCGCCGACCTTCCTGGAGCGTCAGCGGCCGCGACACGAGTGAAAGCGCGAAGGACTCTGCCATCAGGATTTCTCTCGGCGCACTTTTTTCTGTGCGCAAACCAAGGGCAGTTCTGGTCGGTTGCGCAGCGGCAGCTCGAGCTGCATTTGCTCCGAGCCCTGAGCACACAGGTGGGCGTGAAAGACCGGAAGCTCGAGCCGCCACGGTACCCGGAAGCCGCAGCAGCAGGCCGCGCTCGCGGTTGAGCGAGTCGCGGTGGGTCCAGTTGTTGATGGTTCGGAGCCGCGACCCCATATATAGCGGCGAACTGGCGGAGGGTAGCTACGCGAGGCGCCTCCGGGAGCGCATTGGTTTTACAACCCAATGACCTCGCCCCGCCTCAGTACCGCCCCACGTGAGATTTGGGTCCGCGACGAACCTTGATGATGCTTGCCCAGCTGACCAGGGTTAAGGTCGCGCGAGGCACGAACTTTTTGAGCCCAGGGGATGTAAGGGTGGAAATGGGCGAGTAGCAGGAAGGGCAGGCTTGTTCCCGCGTTGGGAACGATGCTAGATTTCTCTCGGTGCGGGTGATCGCGCGGAGCAGCCTGACGCGATTCGTTGAATCGCTAAGCGGGCAGAAGGGGCAGAGGGCAGTGAAAGCGGCGCTCGATGCATGGTTCCACGAAGTACAGCGTGCGCGGTGGCAAAGCTCGGCTGATGTCAAACAGAGTTACGCGACGGCCAGCATAGTGACCCGAGAGCGCGTCGTATTCAACATTAAGGGCAACGATCACCGGCTAGTGACGGCGATCGATTACCGCCGCCAGATTGTGTTTGTGAAATGGATAGGCTCGCACCGGGATTACGGCAGAATTGACGCAAGGACGGCTCAGTATGGAGATTAAACCGATTCGAACTAAGGCGGATCACGAAGAGGCGTTACATGAGATCGAGCGTGTATGGGGCTCGAAGGAGGGAACGCCAGAAGGGGACCGGCTAGACGTGCTCACGACGCTGGTCGAGGCATACGAGCAGCATCATTTCCCGATGGACGCTCCCGATCCGATTGAAGCGATTCGTTTCCGTCTCGAACAGCAGGGGCTCGACCATCGGGCGCTGGTCGGAGTGATCGGTAGTCGCAGCCGTGTGTACGAGGTGATGAAGCGCAAGCGTGCCTTATCGCTCGAAATGATCCGTCGCGTACACGAACGTTTCGGAATTTCAGCCGAGGTGCTTATTCGTCCGGCACGATCGGCGAGTCGTCGCCGGGCGGCATAGGGGAACAGCATTGGAAAAAGTTCTGACGATATCGCGATGCAGGTTAAAGGCAGTCTTGCGGTGCTGGCAGGCTTGTAGCAGGCCTTGGTGACGTCGGAAGCGTGACGCCAAAGGTCGATGGACCAAAGTCGGCGGCCAGAAGGGGTCTAACAAAGGCGGAGTGTACCAGGCCCCGAGCGGCGAGAAGCACTACGTCAAGTTCTATCGCAACCCCGACCAAGGACGCGCGGAGATTGCCGCCCAAGATGCTCTGCGGAAAGTCGGAGCCTGGGCACCAGAAGGTAAGCTCGTAACGGGCCACTGATGAAGCTGAAAGCACGGACCAACATCATGAGTTCGCGGCACGGTTGGGGGAAAAGCTGCTGGCTGGAGCGCCGATGATAATTGTCACGCACAAGGGCCAAGGATCTCAGCCAGCGTGACGCGCGCGCCTACCGGCTCGCTGACAATCGTTCCAACGAGGGCAGCTCCTGGGACCTCGAGGCCACCTACGTCTTTCGATTCGCCAACCAACGTTCGAGGCCTTGTTGCGAGCAGAGAATCGATCTCCTCGATATGCGCCTGACGAAGGGCAACTTGGCCGCTTGTCTATAAATCCAGCGCGGTTCTCGACGAAGCCGCGCCGCAACTTCGACAACCGTCAACATGACGTCGGGCTCACTGGAAGTTGCCCTCGCATTCTCGATACTGTCACCGCCAGCCGTGACCAGGCGACTGGTCAAAGCACACTGGACCGCGGCGGTCTGGGCCAGCAGCTCCTCGATCTGCTTCCGGCTCAAGGCGTTCACACTTCCGGGCTCCGCCAGGATGGTGTCGAGACTCCGCTCGCCTTTCATCTCGCCCGTCATTGGAGCGTGGCCACGCGGCTCCCTATTCGACCCGCGCCGCCGGCGCGATGGTATTGGCTTTGAGGTAGCGCTCAAGTTCCGAAGGACTTACCCGGACGCGCCGCCCGAGCCGCATACAGCCGAGGTGCCCGCGCTCGATTTCTTCCCGTACGAACTGCTCTGACATACCCATCGCCGTGGCGACCTGAGAGACCCTCAGCGCAAGAACCTCAACATCAGTCTTGGGCCGATGGGCGCGCCCAACGCGTCGTTTGCCTCTTATGAACATGAACGCTATACCTCTCAGCAGTAGTTCGCGGGTATCCAGGCTACATGTTATAAATGGGCCCACCGGCTCATGGCTAAGCCATACGCCGCAGGGTGTTTCGATGGCAACTAGGACTACCAAGAATTTCGAGACGAAAAGGGCAAAAAAGCCAGCGGCCCCCTTACGAACTACGGATCATAAGAGCATGGGGGCCGTTCAAGGCTCCTCAGTCTTACGATTTCTTCGTGGGGATGATCCTGGTTCCACGGCTCAAGCCGCCGCGCCCCGGGAGCTCCCAACGACGCTCGATGACTTCATCGATCTAGCCAACCGTGTCGGAGATCTGCCGGAACTAAGCAATGAGAATCTTCGGTGGGTTCTATCGTGCTCCGAGGGAATCCGCGAGCTAATTCCTGGCCGCGGCGCGCCGGGTGCCTTGCGGGAAGCCTTTTTTCGGGCGTATCCGGTAGCGACGACGGGGCGCCCGATACCTTTGAAGTGGCATAGTGATTCGAAGGGCTCCAACGTCTCGCGACGGAGAGACTTGGAACTCTTAGTTAATAAAGCGGCGGCAAATTTCCTTCCTGTCATCCGAGGCCTGAACGTGATGGTCGATCAGTTGACGGGTTCTAGGTTCGAAGGCTTGTGCAGCCCGCCGTATAGCATCGCCGAAGTGTACGTGTTCACCTCGCGGCTTGCGCCGCTCTTTCGAGACCTCGCCGCGTTGGAACGACACCGCATCGAGGGCAGGACCAAAGCCCGCGCCGATTCCGGCACCCGCAGAATGGACGAAATTCAGTCCGAGGAGATCTTAGCTTTCAACTTCCCCCTCTTTTGTGGGATCGCGGTCGACGGCACTGGTCATCTCCGCATTTCAAGGCCTCCGTCCAGCATCTGTCACTACCTTGCGCAGCAGTTGCAAGGCGCTCTCGAAGGCGAGAAAGCCTCTCGGATTCGAATCTGCCTCAAGTGCGAGAATCTCTTTCGCGCTAAACGCGCCAATCAAAAGTTTTGCAAGCGCTCGTGCACCGATTCATGGTGGCAGCGGCGCTGGTACAGGGACCATCTCGAGGATGCGAGAGCGGACGCTCGGGAGCGAGCGAGCCGCAAGCGCGCCGGCGCAAAGATTAATGAGCGACCGCGGACGAGAAACATTCGCAGAAAAGCGAAAGTGAGCAGAAGGAGAGCAAGCCGTGAGAATGTGCAGGTCCAATAGGACGGGAGCATCATGAAAACCGGTGACGTGTCGAAAGGGCTGCGCGGCATGGGCATGGTCTACCCGCGAGGCAAGACCTGGTGGCTACAGTATTTCATTCGCGGCCAGCGCATCCGTGAATCGTCGGGGTCGAGCAACCGCGCCGACGCCGTGAAGTTGTTGAAACAGCGAACCGCCGAGGCGGGGAACGGCAAGCCGGTAGGGCCGCAAGTCGAGAAAACCAGATTCGAAGACCTCGCTGGAATGCTCGTCTCTGACTATCGGACTAATCGGCGCAAGAGCCTGGCCAGAATCGAAGACGCCCTCGGCCACCTGCGCGTTTTCTTCGGCGACTTCCGTGCTCACGACGTGACAAGCGACCGGGTGACTTCCTACGTAGCGTTTCGACAGGATGAGAAGGCTGCGAACGCCACCATCAACCGCGAATTGGCCGCGCTCAAGCGCGCTTTTCATCTCGCGGCCAAGGCCCGCAAGGTTGCTCTGCTGCCGGAAATCACGATGCTCGAAGAGGACAACGCACGCGAAGGTTTCGTCGAGCAAGCGCAGTTCCTCACGCTGCGCGAAGCGCTACCAGACGATCTCAAAGATCCGATCACATTCCTGTGGCTCACCGGCTGGCGGGTTGGCGAAATGCGGTCGCTCCGCTGGCAGTCCGTTTATTCCGATGCGATTCGACTTCGCCGCGAGAATTCGAAGAATAAGCGCGGTCGCGAGTTGCCGCTAGTCGGCGAACTCGCCGAAGTGATCGAGCGAGCCCGCACCACGCGGCGCCCTGAATGCGCGCACGTCTTTAATCGTGACGGCCAGCCAATCGGCTCATTCCGCAAAAGTTGGATCACAGCCTGCCGGAAGGCAGGCCTTGGTGATCTTCGAGTGCATGACTTGCGACGGAGCGCAGCACGAAACCTCATCCGCGCCGGGGTCTCCGAACACATCGCGCAACAGTTTACAGGTCACAAGACGGCCTCTGTGTTCCGAAGGTATGACATCATAACCGAGCGTGACCTCGCCGAGGCCGCCGCGAGATTGGAACAGCATCTCGCCAAGCAGCCAACGCGACCCAAAACAACTTCGCTTGAGGAAGCCCGGCTTCGGAGAACAGCCACAGAACAGCCACAGCGGCCAGGAACTGAACTCGGTGAGGCTACAAAAAGCGCTTGATTTTAGCGGGTTTTTTGGTGGGCAGGGACAGAATCGAACTGTCGACACAAGGATTTTCAGTCCTTTGCTCTACCGACTGAGCTACCTGCCCACCTGCGGTCGGCCATCGGAATCGAACGACTCCGGGACATTCATTGCTACCTAGAGTTGACGCTGCATGCAACCGCACTGGCTGCTGAGCGAAGAGATTAGCGGCAGCCGCTATCGCGACGCGGCTGGCGATGCTGTGGTAATGGATCTGTGATGATCGCGGAAACCGCATAGGAGGTGGCTTCGATGCCTGCCGAGCACTTTTTCGCCAGCCGTCCGGAGGAGGTCGGGCTCGACTCCGCCAGGGTCGAAGCGCTGATGGAGCGGGCCGAGCGCGAAGTCGAAGAGGGCCTGCTGCCGTCGGCGCAGGTCGCGATCGCGCGTCACGGGATGGTCGGCGCGATGCGGACGTTCGGGCACGCGACGCAAGGCGGCGTCGACAAGCCCGCCACGAACCAGACGTTTTACGCGATCTTCTCCTGCACCAAGGCGATCGTATCGACGGCGCTGTGGATTCTGATCGGCGAGGGCAAGCTCGACGTGAACAGCCGCGTCGCCGCGATCGTTCCCGAGTTCGGCACCAACGGCAAGCACGTCGTGACCGTCGAGCAGGTGATGCTGCATGTTGCCGGCTTTCCCAACGCGCCGTATCCGCAGGACGAATGGCTCGATCGCGAAAAGCGGCTCGAACGCTTCGCGAGCTGGCGGCTGGAATGGCCGCCGGGCAGCAAGTACGAATACCATCCGACCTCGGGGTTTTGGGTGTTGGGCGAGATTATCGAGCGGCTGAGCGGCCGTGACGTTCGCGATTTCGTGCGCGAGCGGATCGCCGAGCCGCTGGGACTGCCCGATCTGCGCCTCGGCCTGCCGCGCGAATTCCACTCGCGGGTCGCGGACCTGGTTTACGTCGGGATGCAGCCGACGCCCGAAGAATTGAAGAAACAGGGATTTCCCGAGATTCCCGAGGGCGAGGTCAACGAAGAGGCGATTACCGGCTTCAATCGCGCCGACGTGCGCGAGTCGGGACTGCCGGGCGGCGGCGGATTCATGACCGCTGCCGACCTGGCGCTGTTCTATCAGGCGCTGGTTAACGGCGGCTTCGGCGTCAACGGCACGCGGATTTGGAAAGCCGACGTGTTGCGCGAGGCGCTGCGCGTGCGCTCGGGTGACCATCGCGATCCCTATTTCGGCATCAGGTGCAATCGCGCGCTCGGACTTTGGATCGCGGGCGACGACGGTTTCGCCAACATGCGCGGGTTCGGGCGCACCAACTCCGCGATGGCGTTCGGCCACGGCGGCGCCGGCGGCCAGATCGCATGGGCCGACCCGGCAACCGGGATCTCTTTCGTCTACTGCACCAACGGATTCGACCGCGATCCGATTCGTCAGGGCCGCCGCGGCACCGGACTCTCCAGCCGCGCCGCGGAGTGCGGGTTGTGAGTGCGCGGGCGCGGATCGACGCGAAGTCGGGCGAGCGCGAATGAGGCCGCGGCTCGCCGGCCAGGTCAGTTCAGGAACGGGTTGTTGAGGACGATGGTGGCTTCGCGGGAGGCGCCGACGCCGACCATCGCGATCTCGACGCCGCTTAGGTCGCTCAAGCGCTTGAGGTATCGCCGCGCGTTGGCGGGCAGATCCTCGAGCGAGCGCGCCTTGCTCGTGTCTTCATGCCATCCGGGGATGTCTTCGTAGATCGGTTTGACCTTGCTGGTCGCGAGTGCGCCGAGCGGTATCGCGTCGCATCGTTTGCCCTTGATTTCGTACGCGACGCAGATCTTGAGCGGATCGATTCCGGTCAGAATATCGAGCTTGGTTACCGCCAGCCGCCAGACGCCGTTGAGCCGCACGGCCCGGCGCGTGAGCACCGCGTCGAACCATCCGATTCGCCGCGGCCGCCCGGTCGCGCTGCCGAACTCGCCGCCGTCGGTGCGCAGGCGATCGCCGAGCTTGCCCTTAATCTCGGTCGGGAACGGGCCGCCGCCGACTCTGGTGGTGTAAGCCTTGGTGATTCCCAGCACCGCTTCGAGGCTTCCCGGCGCGATTCCGGCTCCGGCGAATACGGCGCTCGCCAGGCAACTCGACGAGGTGACGAACGGATAGGTGCCGTGGTCGATATCGAGCATCGTGCCGTGAGCGCCCTCGAACAGGAGGCGCCTGCCATTGGCGATCGCTTCGTCGAGGTAACCGGCCGCGTCGCATAGATAGGGTGTCAGCCGGCGGCGCACCGTCTTCATCTGCTCGATCAGCCCGTCGGCGCTGACGGGCTTGGCCTTGAGCACCGACTTCAAATACAGATTCTTGTCCGCGAGATTGCGCGTGAGCTTTTCGCTGAAGCGCTTGAAATCGGCGAGGTCCGCGAAGCGCAAGCCGCATCGCGCCATCTTGTCCTCGTACGCGGGTCCGATTCCGAAACCGGTGGTGCCGATCGCGCTGGCGCCCAGCCGCGCTTCGCGCGCGCGATCGATCGCGCGATGGTACGGCATCACCATGTGCGCGTCGGCGGAGAGCTTGAACGTGCCGTCGTGGGTCAGGTATCCGAGGCGTTGCAGCTTGTCGAGTTCCTCGATCAGCGCGATCGGATCGACCACGGTGCCGTTGCCGATCACGCAGATCTTGCCTTCGTGCAGCGCGCCGGCCGGAATCAGGCGCAGGATAAACTTCGTGCCGCCAACCACCAGCGTGTGCGCGGCGTTGTTGCCGCCCTGAAAGCGCACCACGATATCAGCGTCGGCAGCGAGGAGGTCGACGATCTTGCCTTTGCCTTCGTCGCCCCACTGGATACCCACTACGGCGACGGTCTTCATACCGGAGTACTCCGGCGATCATGATTTTCGGATATCAAGCGCACCCGTACCGAGACCAGGATTCAGGTAGCATGGTCGAGAGATCCAAGGGCCGTTATCAAACAGTCTGAGGCCCGGTTTCCGCCGCCAGTGTGAGTCTTGAAGCGTACTGCGTGGAAGTGACGCTTGAAGATGGCTGTGACGTCAGCGTTTTTACTTGCATTGCTCGCCGCCGCGGTGAACTTTTTTCGCCTTGGTGACTCCTTCAGGAATCTCGTTGCACGCCTCGGGGTTACATTGTCCGGCTTGGGTGGCGAACTCAGCCGCATCGGTCGTCAACATACGGCAAAAGCACTGTGCCACCTTGGTGCCGTTGATCGTTCCATAATCCTGGCACGCATAGGCAAAGCATCCGGCGAAGTAGACCGGGGCGCCGTTAACCGAACTCGGGCAGTCCTGCGAGAGGGTGCGAGCGGGAGCCCAACCCGCACTCGCCTGCGGAATCTCCGGATAATCTTCCGCGGCATTAGGCGGGAATAGCGACCAGACTCCGCCCGGCGGTGGGTCGCAGCTTCCCTGCATATTCCCGCTATGCAAACTGGCCATCGGCCGGCCGTGGATAATCGGACATAGACATGCTGCCTCGGGGTACGTGCCCCCGTCTCCCTGGATCGTGCCACCGGTGGCCGTACAAGTGGCGGCCTCGCAGAAAGCATAATCCTGTTCAGGACACAGCTTCTTGGACGCGGCTTGTGATACTCGCGCACCGACCGTAAAAGCCGCCACGAGAACAGCCAAAGCGAAAAATCTTAAGCGACTGTCGGTAACTACACGCATAGATAAACTCCCTGGGTGCGTAGCGTACCAGATTACCCGCTGACAGGCGAATTTACAGCCTAATGAGCGAAGCCGACGTAATCGCGGGAATCGTTTTGAGCCGCTCCAGGATGTCGGCCGGCACCGGCCCGTCGACTTCCACCAGGCTGAGCGCCATGCCGCCGACGCGATCGCGTCCGAGTTCGAGGCCCGCGATATTGATCTTCGCCTGACCCAGCATCGACCCAACCGCGCCGACCACGCCCGGCACGTCGCGATTATGCAGCATCAGGAAGTAACCCTCCGGCACCGCCTCGACTCTGAAGCCGTCGATTCGAATCAGCCTGAGCGCGCGATTGCCGACCACCGATCCGGCGACCTCGTGCGCGCCCGCCGGCGTATGCACCGTCAGCGACAGCGTGTTGACGTAATCGGTCGATTCGCGCGAGCGGGTCTCGACTACGCGGATACCGCGTTCGCGGGCGATAAACGGCGCGTTGACGTAATTCAGCGGTTCCTCGAGCGAGGCGTCCATCAGGCCCTTGAGCGCGGCCGCGCACAGCGGCTCCGCGTTGAGGCTGGCGGCGTCGCCGCCGAGGCCGATCGTCACTTCGTCGGGTGCTGCCGTGATAAGCTGCGCCGCCAGCTTGCCGAGTTTCTCGGCCAGCTGCAGATGCGGCAGCAGCGACTGAATTTCCTTGGGCGAGAGCGCCGGGATATTCACGGTGTAGCGGGCCACGCCGTCGAGCAGGAAGTCGATTACCTGCTGCGCGGTATCGACCGCCACCTGGACCTGGGCCTCGTCGGTGGCGGCGCCGAGATGAGGCGTCGCGATTACCTGGGGCAGCTTGAGCAGCGGATGGTCGGCCGGCGGCGGCTCGTCGACGAACACGTCGAGCGCGGCGCCCGCGACTTTGCCTGATTCGATCGCGGCGGCCAGCGCCGCCTCATCGACGATTCCGCCGCGCGCGCAGTTGATTATGCGCACGCCCTTCTTCATCCGCTCGAAAGCGGCGGCGCCGACCAGGCCGCGAGTGTCGTCGGTCAGCGGCGCGTGAACGGTGATAAAATCGGCGCGTTCGAACAGGTCGTTCAGAGTCACCAGCTCGACACCGAGCCTGGAGGCCGCTTCGGCGGTCAGGATCGGATCGTAAGCGATCACCTTCATCTTGAGGCCTTGCGCGCGATCCGCGACGATCCGGCCGATATTGCCCAGCCCGATCAGCCCGAGCACCTTGTTGCAGACCTCGGTGCCCATGAACTTGCCGCGTTCCCACTTTCCGGCCTTGGTCGAACTGTTGGCAATCGGGATATGCCGCGCCAGCGCCATCATCATCGCGATAGCGTGCTCGGCGGTGGTGACACTGTTGCCCGCCGGACTGTTCATCACCACGATTCCGCGCCGCGTCGCCGCGTCGAGATCGACGTTATCGACGCCGACGCCCGCGCGCGCGATCACTTTCATCGAAGTGGCGGCGTCGATCACCTCGCGCGTGCACTTGGTCGCGCTGCGAATCAGCAGCGCGTGATAGGGGCCGATAATCTTGGCCAGCTCGGCCGGCTTGAGCCCGGTCTTGACGTCGACCTCGAGCCTGGGCTGGCGGCGAAGGAGGTCGATTCCCTGCTGCGACAGGGTATCGCTCAACAAAACTCGAAATGTTTCCATTATTCCTGTCAGTCGCCTCGCGCGATTCGCTCTTCCACCGCGGTCACGCCGGCACCCAGCTTGACGCTGTAGCCGCCGCGCTTGAGAGCGAGTTCAAAGGCGGTGATCGCCACGATCATATCGAAGGGGCTCAGATAGCCCATGTGGCCGAACCGCGCCAGCTTTCCTTTCATTTGATCCTGGCCGCCCTGGATGGTCACGCCGAGATCGTCGCGCATGTATTTCACCAGTTTGCCGCCATCGAGCCCCTCGGGCGTCAGGATACCGGTGACTCCGGGGGCGGGGTTGTCGGGCGCGAGCAGTCTTAGCCCAAGCGCGGGCGCCGCGGCGCGCGTCGCTTCCGCCATCACGCGATGGCGCGCGTAGACCGCGGGCAGCGTCTCGGCCTCGATCATCTCGAGGCTCTTGTTCAGACCGAGTATCAGGGAGACCGCCGGCGTATAGGCGGTGGTATGCTCTTCGCGTTGCGCTTTCAGCTCGCGGCGCAGATCGAAGTAGAAGCGAGGCGTGGGCAACTTGTTGGCACGCTCCCACGCGCGCTTGGAGAGCGCGATCATCGCGAGCCCCGGCGGCAGCATCAATGCCTTCTGACTGCCGGTCACCAGCGCGTCGATTCCCCACTCGTCCATCTTCTGCTCGAACACGCCGACCGACGTGACGCCGTCGACGATCAGCATCGTGTCGCGCTTGCGCGTTATCGCGCCGATCTTGTCCACCGGATGGACTGCCGTCGTTGACGTCTCGCTCGCCTGGAGCAGGACCGCTCGCGCCTCCGGATGCGCTCGGATGGCGTCCTCGACTTGCTCCGGCCGCACGGCGCGGCCCCACTCGACCTTGATCTCGTGGCCGGCCATCCCGTGCGAGGCGAGGATCTTGCCCCATCGTTCGCCGAACTTGCCGCCGTTGACGAAGATCGCGCTGTCGCCGGCCGCGAGCAGATTGGTCACCGCCGACTCCATCGCGCCGGTGCCCGAGGCGGCCAGGATGATAACTTCCTCGCTCGTGCCGAACAGCGGCTTCAGCCGCTCGCGCGCGCTATCGAGCGCCCCGCTGAACTCAGGGGTGCGATGGTGAATGATTGGCCGGGCCATCTCGAGTAGCACTTCGGGCGGTACCGGAGTTGGTCCGGGGGTGAACAGATACTTTTTCAATAAAGCCACTGTCGTCCTATTAGTTCGTATTTTAATGCGATGGGGGTTGAAAAAGAGCAGCTTCTACAAAATCGAACGCAGCCCTGTCCCGTTACCTCAAGAGCATCTTTGGGTTCAGACTCGTCTAAAGTGGATAACGGAGCCCCCCCGACGTGTCAAGGTGAGTCGGGGCGGCGCGCTGGTTTGGGTAGTGTCCTAATTTGACGGAATTGGCCGGGACCAAGCGGGATGACGCGGGATCGCCGATCTGCCATACCGGCCGCATGCGTAAGCGGTCACGGAAACAAGAACCCGAGGATATAAACCAGACGGCGTTTCGGATCGTGCGGGATTCGACTGGCGAGCCAGACCTGAGCGATGAGGATACCCGTAAAAGGCTCGCGCAAGCCCTAGGAAAGCTCGGAGGACTCAAGGGCGGCCCTGCCACGCGCGGCGAAGCTAACGAAAGCGCAGCGGCAGGAGAGCGCGAGCAATGCGGCGCGAGCGCGCTGGTCTAAAGAACGCCCTTGACAAAGCAACCAACAGACGCGATTATGCTTTCACAAACGTCCCTGTGTGCCGAACCGACGCCGTAGGGCGTGCTTGCTTGGAATACTCCAAGCTAGGCCATGGGGACAAACTTTTTCTATCGAAATTCCCAGATATTTTCGATCTGACGGCGCATCATCCCGCGCCAGTATGCGTCAGGAGCGCGCTTTCTTCCAGGATACGATCGCGCTATCGCTCCTGCTGCCATATCGGCCGACTGGATCAGATTATCGTTGCGCGAATTCGCGAATTTCAGTTTTCTGATTGTTCCGGCTGCTAGTTGTTTTCGCAAATAAACAGACAGAGCCTCCTTGAACTTACGGTCTCCGCTCCCGTCGATTTTAACGCTCGCGCCGGTGATTGCGTTTTCATTATGGCGCATCAGATTCTGAAGAAAGAAATTGTAAAAGGACTCTGGCTCCGACCGCAAATGCGTGCTGTAAATCCGAGCTTTTTCCACCGCTAGGGCCCGAACTTTGAATTGATGGTCAGACAAGGCCGCAAAAAACTGCGTCCTTATTTCATCTGAGCATTTACTAAACTTGAACTCCGGTTTGACCCTAAGACGTTCTCGAAGTTCCGCGATAGCTACGCTTGTCTTTTCAGCATCGACTTCTCGATGGAAAATCACCATCGCTATGACGAAGCACGGCGTTGACCCGGCTTTGAAGCCAGAGCAGCCGCTTTCATCGATGCATACTAACACGCGAATCGCTTAGGGCACTTTGCCCTTGACGGATTTGATGGCGGGCATCACGGCGAAATGGTGAATTAGGACACTACCCTGGTTTGCCGTGCGTTGAAAAGCTGGCGCCGATCCTTAAAGATGAATCGGTTTATCGATGCCGATTGAATACGAAGTTCGCGACGGAAGCCTGCTCTGGATCAAGAATCCCATAACCGGCGTGGTTTCCTATGTTGTGGATCTGACCTCCAAGAGCTTCACTTTCACCCTGAGCGGACGCGATAGCGGCGCGATCGACGCGCAGTCATCCGCGCCCGCGGAGCGATTCCGCCAAGTCACCGCCGATTGTCCATTCTGTCCCGGCAACGAGCATCTCTCGCCGCACGAGTTAATCCGCGTGCCTCCGGAGCCGGCGGATAGTTCGGACGCGCACGGCCATCGCGCCGAACCGCAATGGATAATCCGGGCGTTCAATAATCTGTTTCCGCGGATTCCCGACGCGCTGACCGGCGATCGCAACGAGTCGTACGTGGTGGTCGAGGACCCGCGGCACTTCATCGACGATGCGAAATCGCTGAACGATCTGATGTTCTCGGGCGCGCTGGCGGAGGACCACTTCTTTCGGCTGATTGAGGCCGATTGCGAAGTGATGCGGCGATCGCTCGCGAATCCCGCCGTGCATTCGGTGGTGATTCGCAAGAACCAGGGGCGCGAGTCGGGCGCCTCGCAACCGCATCCGCATCAGCAGATAATCGGCTCGCCGACGCCGCTGCCCGCGATCGAGGCCGAGCTTCGCGCCCAGCATCACAATCGCGCGCTGTGGCGCGAGTTGATCGGGCTCGTCGACCAACTCGGCCTGATGCTCGAAGACAACGACGGAGTGATCAGCTACGCGAGCCCGATCGGCGTCTTCCCGCGAAGCTACGACGTTATCATGCCCGAGTTCCGCGGGCTCATCACTGAACTCTCGCCCGAGCAGCTCCGCGGCTTCGCGCGCGCGATACATCAGATTCTGCGGATTATGGGGCCGACGCCGCTCGATTACGAAATCCATCAGAGCCGCGAAATCCCGCTCCACGCGCACATCAACGCCCGCCTGTTTCCGTACTCGAACGTCGCCGGCACGCTGAATCTGCCCAACACGCTGCTCGAACGGACCGCCGCCATCCGCCGCCTGATGAAGCATCACTGACGCGACTCCCTCTCTCTCCGTATCGCTGCGAGAAAAGCGAGAAAGAAAGTTGGTCGGGTGAGGGGGGAGGAAATAGTCCCGGGATTTATTTTCGACTTGATCGCAAAGCTCCACGCTTGGTATCTGGGGAGCGATAAGAAGCCTGGCCCGATCGGGTCAGGCTTCGATGTTTTGGACGACAAAGAGGCGGGCGATTATATGGCGTAAGGTAAGAAGAAAACGTCGTGAAGTCGGGCAATTTTTCAAATTGCGCGTCACGATTTTTTTTTGCATCGAGAGCGAGAGAGAATCGCTCGCGAAGGAGAGTTGACACGCGCCATTTCCCCTCTCCCGCATCGCGGCGGGAGAGGGTCAGGGTGAGGGCACCTTACAGATTCTCCGCTATCCGAATGAGCACTCCTTCGATGTTGGCGAGGACGTCGCCATTCCAGAAGCGCAGCACCTTGAAACCGAACGAGGTCAAATAGGCGGACCGCTTCTCGTCGGCGCTCGCCGCTTCCGCGTGCTGCCCGCCGTCAACCTCGACGATCAAATGGTGCTCAACGCAACAGAAATCGACGATATAGGGTCCAATCGGATGCTGGCGGCGGAACTTGACGCCTGCCAACTGGCGGTCGCGCAGGCGACTCCAAAGCAGCGTTTCGGCGTCGGTAAGATCCGCGCGCAGGCTGTGTGCCCGTTGGCGATTGCGCAGCCGTGTCAAATGAGAACCGCCTGGTCTTCGCGCGTCGTCAGGCTTCGATTCGGACATCCAAGGTGCCCTCACCCTAACCCTCTCCCGCGGCGATGCGGGAGAGGGGAAAGAAGAGCCCGAACGTGTTGCGGGACAGGGGAAGGAAAGCTTGCTGTGGGGGGAGAGAGGACACGCGAGTTACTTGATTTTCACGACTTGTATGACTTCAGCCATACCGCCGCTGTAGTCATCCAACATTTCGCCGCTGTAATCCAACACGAGGTAAGAGTCAGACCGATCGGAGCTAACTCCTTGTAACCGTGATCGGCGATTAGCAGAAAGCACTTCCAGCTTCCGATCTGGGTAGAGAGCTTTCAAGTCGTCAACCTCCAGCGTCATCGACATTGACAGCGGCAGAGTTCGGATCGGGCCGGTAGCCGCGTCTGAAACTGTTACCAGTCCCAGCCATCCCCAGTTGTCGACAACGAAGGTGTCCTGCGCGAGCAGTTTGCCTAAAGGAGTGTTGTTCTCAAGATTATTCAAGATATCGTCAAGACCTTTCACGCTCTGAGTCTTTCCCGAAGCAAGGTCGTATTTGAACACCTGCCTGACAAGACCTTCCGGCCGCTCCTCTTCCCTGAGGACAAAAATCGCTTTTCCCGAAGCGGCCCATCCCAGCGGCTTGCCGTTGGTCAGCGTGCGCCGTCCCGATCCGTCAGGTGAGATTGTGATCGCTAGATCCATTGGGTCGGTCTTGGTGGTACCGGGACCTCTCGCAACCAAAATCCGGGAACCGTCCGGTGAGTATTGCGGCTCGCCGAAATATTCGGTAAATGCCCCGCCCCACCCCTCTCCAGGTTTAGGCCAAGGACCTCGCGCCCGCTCGCTATGCGTTAGTTGCAGCAATCCAGTCCCATCCGACGCTACGGAATATATATCGGAAGGATAGTACCAGGTGTCACCCGGACTGTCCGAAAACACAATGCGCTTTCCGTCGGGCGAGAAGGAGGGGGAGTAAAGAACGTCTGGCCAAGGCCGTCCTTGCGCAAATCGCATACGCTCCTTGCCCGAAGGAATTTCAACCACGTGCAACGCCTCATCTGATCCCACGTAGACCAGCTTGGTGGCGTCCGGGCTAAGCGAGGCTCCGGTGCCGAGGGACTTTTTCTGTTTTAGGGTGAATACTACCGAGACGCCGGGTGGGGAGCCTGCGTATAAAGTGGCGCTCGAAGCGAGAATCGCGAAGACGAGAAGTAGGATTTTGATTTGTCGCGTCATCGGAGCGAAGCCTCGATCGGTGCCCTCACCCTAACCCTCTCCCGCGGCGATGCGGGAGAGGGGAAAGAAGATCCCGCGGCGATGCGGGAGAGGGAATCAGAAATTGAAAGCCGCCGCCGCCGTCGCGATGCGGGAGAGATATCAAAGGTTGAAAGTCGCCGCCTCCCACGATGATGCGGGAGGCGGATGCAAAGTTGGCGCGGGGCTATTCGGCGCGCCACACGGGCTTGCGCTTCTCGAGGAACGCGCGCACACCCTCGCGCGCGTCCTGGCTCTTGCGCAGTTGGCGCGCCATCTGATCGATGTCGGCATGCTCGGCGGTATTGGCCGCGCTCATGCATCGGCGGATCGTCGCCTTGATCGCGCGCAGCGACAGCGGCGCGTTGCCGGCGATATCCTCGGTCCAGGTCCCGGCGGCCTGCTCGAGATCGGCGTCGGCCACCACGGCGTGAACCATTCCCATCGCCAGCGCGTCGCGCGCCGAGACCGCGTCGCCGCGGAACAGAATCAGGTTGGTTCGCGGCGCGCCGAGCACCTCGATCAGCTTGCGCGTGAAATCGAACGGCGGCATCAGGCCGACCTTCCCCAGCGGCATCCCGAGCTTGGCGCTCTCGCCCGCGATTCTCAGATCGCAATGCAGCGCCAACTCGAGGCCGCCCGCCAATGCCGCGCCGTTGACGGCCGCGATCGTCGGCACCGGGAAGCGCTCGAGGCGCTGAAAGACGCGCTGGATATTCGCGGGATTATGCTCGCCCTCCAGCCGATCGACTTCCGCCAGATCGAGGCCCGAGCAGAACACCCGCCCTTCGGCCCGCAGCATCAGGGCGCGGATCTCCTTGTCGTCTTCGATCGCGGCGAGCGCCTGATCGAGATCGTTGAGCAGCGCCTGGTTCAGAGCGTTGCGCTTCTCCGCCCGGTTGAGCGACAGCGTGACGTAATTGTCGGAACGCACGACCTTAATGGTTTCCCCGGCCATCGAAAGCACTCCCTCTTGAAATCGAATTTAAAGGACTGGCGAATCGCTTCGCGTTGGGCGGAGAATCGCACGAGCGGACGCCTCGCTTCAAGCGCGGCGCGTGATTTTCCCACCCTCGATAAGCGCGAACTCGCGGACGATTCGAAAGCCGCTATGCCTGGTAGAAGGTATCCACGATCGCTTTCTGGTAGCCGGCGACCTTGCCGAGGTCGAGCGAGTACAGCGGCGGCATCAGGGTCATCGAGTCCGCGTTTTGCCACAGCGCTTCGACGCGCTCGCGGGCGTCATCGGGAGTGCCGGCGATCGCGAAGGTGTTCACCATCTCGTCCGGCACCGCCTTGATCGCGGCCGCAGTATCGCCGCGGCGCGAGGCGTCGGATATCGCGCTGGCCTGGGCGCCGAAGCCATGGGCGGCGTAGTATTTTTCGTACTGGGTAAAGCCGGCGTAGAAGGCAACCGTAGCGCGAGCGTCCTCGATCGCGCGTTTGCGATCCTTATCAATCGCGACCGAGGTCCAGATATTGAGATCGAAGCCGGCGCGTTTGCGGCCGGCCTTCTCCAGCGAAGCTTCAAGTGTCGGTTTAACTTCGTTGGCGATCCAGTGCGCCGACCAGATCGGATGGCCAGGTAATCCGTCGGCGAGTTCCGCGGCCATCCGCACCGCGCTCTCGAACACCGCGGGCAGATAGATGGGAATCTTGTCACGCACCGGCGGACCAAGGGTCTTGAAATTAGTGAGGTCGAGCTTATGGTATTCGCCCTCGATACGGCCGAGCTTGCCGGTATGCGCTCCGGCGATAAGCTCGCGCACAATCCTCACCACTTCGCGCAGATGCTTGAGCGGATTGCCGTAGGTGACGCCGTGGCAGGCCTCGTTCCACCATCGCAGGCTGGTGCCGATTCCGAGCACCGCGCGCCCGCCGCTGATGATGTCGAGGTCGATCGCGCTGAGCGCGGTCTCGAGCGGGCTGCGCGTGAAAGCCAGCGCCACCCCACTGCCGAGCTTGAGCCGATTACTCGCCATCGCGGCCGCGGCCAACGGCACGAACGGCGGGCCGAAGAGCTGTGGCGCCCATAGCCCCTCCAGGCCGAGCGCTTCGGCTTCCTTGACCATCTGGGTGAGAATAGCTGCGGGCAGCGGCATCAGGATGCCCCAATATCGGCGATTGTTCTTCATGGGATCTTCCTTATGACACGGAGCGTGAGCGCACGACAACGCGGCTCAACGGTACACTTCGCGGCGATGGGCGACTCGCACGACCAGGACTAGGAGTATGCGGTCGTGGATTTCGTACAGGATCCGGAAATCGCCGACTCGGATGCGCCACGCGTTCTCGGCGCCCTTAAGCTTCGTTGCGCCCGGCGGGCGTGGGTTTCTTGCAAAACCGTCGATATGCGGTGAGAGCCGCAGTTGGACAGCACGCGGCAGCTTTCGGAAATCGCGTTCGGCGGAGGGAGCGAAAGCGATCGTATAGGCCAAGCGAACCTAGCCGAGCTTGAGGTCCGTCTTTATGCGCGGCCAGGGAATCGCGCCTTCGCGCTTTACTTCCCGCCGTGCGGCGCGAAGCGCTTTGAGGTCCGCTTTTTCCTCGATCGCTTCGAGCAGGGCAACGTCTTCGAGCGGCACGACCGCGGCAAGCGGTTTCTTGCGGCGAGTCAGGATGACGCGGTCCTTGGCGTAAGCGACGTGGTTGATTACCTCGGCGAGGCGTTCGCGGACCTCGGCGGTGCTCAGCGAAGTTGCCTGCTGTTGTTGTTTCACTCGCACGGCGGTGCCTCGATTGACCAATTGTACACTTCGTACCTTCGAGCGTCCATCAAGGAAGGGGGACCGCTCGAATCGTCGGCATGGAATGACGCGTTACGCCACGATGCTCACGAGCTTTTGCGGGACGTAGATCACCTTCTTCGGCGGCTTGCCGTCGAGATGGCGCATCACCGCTTCGCTGTTGAGCGCCATCGCGCGCACCTCGGCTTCGGAGGTCTCGGCGGCGACCTGCAGCTTGTCGCGCACCTTGCCGTTGACCTGGACCACGATCGTTACGACCTCTTCGCGCGCCAGCTCGGGATCGAACTTGGGCCAGCTCTCGAGATGAATCGAGCGCTGATGGCCGAGCGTCTGCCATAGCTCTTCGCAAATGTGCGGCGCCATCGGCGCCAGCATCATCAGGTAGCTTTCGATACCGAAGCGCCCCAGCTCCTCGGGCTTGAGCCGTGAAATAAGGTTCAACTGCTCCATCAGCGCCGCGAGCGCGGTGTTGAAGCGCATCCGCTCGACGTGATCGCTGACGGTCTTCATCGTCCGATGGACGCGGCGGATGGTCTGTTCGGTGGGACTGCCATCCGGGCATCCTGCCTCGGCGAAGCGCCGCACCATCGTCCACACCCGGCTCAGGAAGCGCGCGGTGCCGGCGACGCCGTCTTCGTTCCAGTTGGTCGGTTCGTCGAACGGGCCCATGAACAATTCCCACAGGCGGAGCGCGTCGGCGCCGTATTTTTCGACCATCGCGTCGGGCGTGACCACGTTGCCGCGGCTCTTGGACATCTTCTGTCCGTCGGGCGCCCAGATCATGCCCTGATTGCGCAGCACCGGAAACGGCTCGTTGAACTTGATCAGGCCGGCGTCGTACATCACCTTGGTCCACATCCGCGCGTACAGCAGATGCATCACGGCGTGCTCGGCGCCGCCGACGTAGAGATCGACCGGCAACCAGTAATCGGCCGCGACCTTGTCGAACGGCGCGCGATCATAATGAGGCGACGCGAAACGCAGGAAGTACCACGACGAGCAGGCGAAGCCGTCCATCGTGTCGGTCTCGCGCTCGGCGGGGCCGCCGCACTTCGGGCAGGTGGTGTTGACGAACTCGGGAACGTTGGCCAGCGGCGAGCGTCCGGTGCCGGAGGGCTGATAATCCTTGATGTCGGGCAGGATGACCGGCAACTGCTCCTCGGGCACGGGCACGATTCCGCAATCGCGCTTGCAGTAAACGATCGGAATCGGGCATCCCCAGTAGCGCTGGCGCGAGATCAGCCAATCGCGCATCCGGTAGCTGATCGTGGCGCGGCCCGCCTTTTTCTCTTCGATCCAGCGGCACACGGCGGTGATCGCCTCGGCGGTCGTCATCCCGTCGAGGAAGCTCGAGTTGATCGCGACGCCGTAATCGCTGAAGGCATGATCGGGCGGCGGCGTGCTGCCGTCGACCGGCGCCGTGACGCGCGGAATCTCGATTCCATACTTGGTCGCGAATTCGAAGTCGCGCTGATCCTCGCCGGGCGCGCCCATGATCGCACCGGTGCCGTAACCCATCAGGACGTAGTCGGCGATCCAGATCGGGACCTCGCGATTGTTAAAGATGTTGCGCGCGTACGCGCCGGTGAAGACGCCGGTCTTTTCCTTAACGGTCGAGAGCCGCTCGATCTCGCTCTGGCGGCGGGCTTCGGCGACATAGCGCTCGACCGCCGCGCGCTGCTGCGGCGTCACGATCGCGGCGACCAGCGGATGCTCGGGCGCGAGCACCATGAACGAGACGCCGAACACGGTATCGGGCCGGGTGGTGAAGAAGCGCACCTCTTTGTCCGGATGGCCGGCGACGGGGAAGCCGATATCGGCGCCCTCGGAACGGCCGATCCAGTTGCGCTGCATGATTTTGATCGGCTCGGGCCAATCGATTCCTTGGAGATCGGCGAGCAGGCGCTCGGCGTACGCGGTGATGCGGAAATACCACTGCTCGAGGTCTTTTTTGGTGACCGCGGTATCGGGATGCCGCCAGCAGCATCCGTCAACCACCTGTTCGTTGGCCAGGATGGTGCGGCATTGTTCGCACCACCATTGCGAGCCGGTCGCGCGGTAGGCGAGTCCGCGCTTATAGAGCAGCAGAAAGAACCATTGCGTCCAGCGGTAATACTCGGGCGTCGACGAGTTGATCTCGCGCGTCCAATCGTAGGCGCATCCCACCATCTTCAGTTGACGGCGGTAATTCGCGGCATAACGCGGCACGGTCTCCTTGGGATGGAGCTTCTTAAGCAGCGCGTCGTTCTCGGCCGGCAGCCCGAAGGCGTCCCATCCCATCGCGTGCAGCACGTTGTAACCGGTCATCCGCTTGTGGCGGCCGACGACGTCACACGGCACGTAATTGTGCAGATGGCCAACCGAGAGCCCCTCTCCAGAAGGGTAGGGAAACATCTCGAGCAGATAAAACTTGGGACGGTCGCGGCCCTCGGGCGTCAGGTAAAACCCGGCGCGCTCCCATTCTGTCTGCCATTTGGACTCGATAGCCTTCGGTTCGTAACGTTCGTTCATCGATTGAAGGACTTTGCTCCGGCCCCGATTTTTTGCCAGGCGGCCGGAAAACTCCCGGGGCCTGAGTCTATAGGGCGCGGCGCGACGCGCCAATCCGCGCGCGCCTGATTCAGTTGAGCTTGGCGCGCAGGCTGGCCACCATCTGGCGGACACCCTCGTCATTGGGCACGAACACCAGCGCGCCCTCGAACTCTTTGATCGCCCGTTGCAGCTCGCCGCGAGACATGTAGATTCGGCCCAGATTCAGATACGGGAAATGGCGCGGCTCATAGCGCCGCGCGCGCTTGGCCTGCTCCAGCCAAGGGATGGCGTTGTCGAAGTCGTTGCGCTGAATCAGATAGACGCCGATATCGTTGTAAGGATTGCCGAACTCGGGGTCGATGGCGATAGCGTCGCGGCAATGCTCGATCGCCTCGTCGAGATGGCCCTGATAGCTCAGCGCCCAGCCGAGAAAAGTATGGCCCTCGGCGGTCGGGTAGAGTTCCAGCGACTCGCGATACAGCTCGATAGCGCGGTCGAATTCGCCGCTTTCCTGCGCGGTCAAACCGTCGCGCACCAGCGCCATCGCGCGAAGATAGTTGGGACCACTGGCCATCGATATAATTTTACGGAATTCGCGCTGTAGCAATCCAGTGTCTGGTTAGGCAAGAGACTTGTAACCCGGCGGGTAGAGTCGCGTATGATGTCGCGAGTGCACAAGCGCGTCCCTGGGGAAGGGGCCAACCAAGGAAGGAGACTCGAATGCTGAAGAGGAATGCGAAGGTTGTCGCCGTGGGGCTGTTGATCGTTACGATGCTGATATTGCCGGCCGCGGCTCGCGCGCAAGGTGTGCCTCCGGTGGGTGGTCCGCATCCCGGCGGAGTAGGGATGCCCGCTATGGGCGCGAAGCACCCATACATCCGCAAATCTATCAAGATGCTTGAAAAGACCAAGTTCGTCTTGCAGAAGGACGCGGCAAACGATTTCGGCGGCCATAAGGCTCAAGCCATACAGAATATCGATGCCGCCATCGCGCAGCTTAAGATGGCGCTGAGGGCACATTAAATCGGCAAATGAACGCACTGGCGTGCGCGACGAGGCGGGCGCCGGTGCGTTAAAGTCCTAGTGACTCGAGTTCGCGCAGCGCGCGTTCGAGATGGGTCGCGTTCCAGTAAACCCTGCCGCATCGCTCGCATTCGGCGAAAGTCTCGTGACTGGCGTACACGAATAACGGGACTCTGTGCCGAACCAGTTCACGCGACACCTCGATTAGCGGCTCGTTGCATCCCGAGCATCGCGTGAACGCGTGCGCTCGCGGATCGAACGGGAACCGTTCGAGCACCTGGCGAAGCTGCTCGCGGAAATAGTTGCTCTCGATAAACAGTACGTCGGATGCGGTGCGCAACCGCTTGTCCCGCGTCAAGGCGATCCGTCCCTCGCGCCGCGCGGTTTCGAGCAGCGCGCCGCCGTGAAGCTCGCCGCCCCACGTGACGTCGGCGCCAATCAGCCGCAGCCATCGCGCCAGCCGCGCCAGCATCACGTCGGCCGCAAACTTCGGCGGCGTCGTGCTAACCCGGTCGCTGCGCTCGCCCGGCTCTGATTCGTTTACTCTCATCGGACTTCTTGAACTCCGCGCCAAGTAGTATAGCAAACGGTAAAGCGGCTTGAGCGCTGGCGGTCAGCGCCGGAAAGCGGAGGAACCAGGGGATTCCGGTCGGAATTTTGGGCGATGGCACATCAACCTGAGAAGTGGACCGTGAGAGGATTTTTTCAGGAATTCATCTCGATCCACGAGAGAATGAAGAATCGCTCGTTCGCGTTCCTTTTGGGAGCCGGCGCGTCTAGACCCTCGGGGATTCTCACTGGTGCGGAGTTGGTGCAGAGGTGGCTGGAAGAGTTGCGCGTGCGCCTCGACCAAAAGCCCGACTCGGCGCCAATGGAGCAATGGGCCACTCCCGAAAATTTGGGAATTGAAGGGTTCGATTATAAGCGCGCGCCCGCCTTTTACCCCCAGATTTTTGAGCGAAGCTTCCGGTACGAACCCGAGGAGGGCTACGCCTATCTCGAGAGCATCATGGAGGGGAAAGAGCCGAGTTTTGGATACTCTATCCTGGCCCAAGTTCTCGCCGAGACTCGGCACAGCGTCGTAATAACCACGAACTTCGATGACTTGGTCGCGGATGCGCTTTTCATTTACACTGGCAAGCATCCGCTGGTCTGCGGCCACGAATCGTTGACTGGCTTCATAAGACCACAGTTGAGGCGGCCGCTCGTGGCCAAGGTTCACCGGGATCTGTTGCTGACGCCCAAAAACGACCGGCCCGGCACTTCAGAGCTTGCGCCCGGTTGGGAGCAGCCCCTACGCGCGCTCTTGCAGCAGTATCAGCTAATTGTGATCGGCTACGGTGGCAACGACGGTAGCCTGATGGGCCTGCTGGAGAAACTCGAACCGAGCGGTTTCGCTGGGAGGATTCTTTGGTGCTACCGGGAAAAGGATGGCGACCCGGATCAACGAATTCTAGATCTGCTCGCCTCGAAGCACGGCGTAATGGTTCCGATCGACGGCTTCGACGAGCTGATGCTTGAAGTCGGCAACAGGCTGCAGTTTGGGCTGCTCGACGATGAGATCGAGAAGCAGGCGAAAAACAGAGCAAAGGCTTACCGCGAGCAGTTTGAGAAGCTGGTGAAACCGGGGGAGCCGCCCCTTGCCAGTGAGTCAGCGAAGGACGTGCGCAGAGCGGTTGAGAGGCTCGTCGAGACGCAATCCGGCTGGTGGGGATGGGAGCTAAAGGCGCGAGCTGAACCAGATCCGGAGAAGCGTGAACAGATCTACCGCAGTGGCCTTAAGGAGTTTCGCAAGAACCCGGAGCTCATGTGCAGCTTCGCAAACTTGCTCGCCGGGGTTCGCAAGAATCACGACGAGGCGGAGCGGCTCTACCGGCGCGCGCTGGAGCTGGCGCCCGAGAACGCCATCGCCATCGTCATGGCCTATTTCGCGACCTTCCTGTCGCGCGTTCGCAAGAATTACGACGAGGCGGAGCGGCTCTACCGGCGCGCGCTGGAGATCGAGCCCGACAACGCCATCGTCATGGCC